>NZ_JBHFLL010000295.1:0-27211 GCF_041928595.1 Microcystis sp. BLCC-F209 | reverse complement strand
GCTTGACTTAATGGCAATTCTTCAGGAGCAATGTTATCAATTTCATCTACTCCCCAAAGTGGGTAACTTCCATAATCTGCCCAAAGTTTGATTCTGATTGCCATAACTATCATTCCTGAATAAGTTTATTAATTAATCGAGCCGTAGGTTGGGTTGAGCTATCATTATTGCTCAGGTATTACCAATCGGCTCAAAAGGCGAAACCCAACAAACATTGTGAAAATATTCCAGGAAGTTGTTGGGTAACAGGCGTCTGAATAAGTTTATTAATTAATCGAGCCGTAGGTTGGGTTGAGCTATCATTATTGCTCAGGTATTACCCATCGGCTCAAAAGGCGAAACCCAACAAAAATTGTGAAAATATTCCAGGAAGTTGTTGGGTTTCCTTGCGTCAGCCCAACCTACGAATCTCAATGCTGCTGCCACAGGAAAAATCTTCAGGTAGAACCTGAGAACGAGGTAATATATTACCTCCATTCAACTGAGAAACCAGAACCTACTAATCGCAGATAAACGATTCTTCCGGGCAAATTTCCTTTAAAGAGAATTTTTCCGTTAATGGGGACTCTAGAAGGCATATCTCTCATATATACTAGATCACGACCTATTCCTCCAATACGGCCCTCCGATCCCGTCAATTGCTTGCCGGTAGAATCAATGATGATAGAGTCTTTGGGATAAAAATAAAGATCTCTGACTTCCCCTAAGTTTGCAACCATAAAAGTACAAACTACAGAATCATTGTCTTTATTACAATTCTGAATCTCGAAAGCAAAACCATTGCTTACACGTCTCGAATTACGGGCTTGAGCAATATCATCGTGATTCTGATAGAAGTTAGAAGATAAAGCTATAGTTAAGGCTAAAATTGGTAGCCATCTGAAAAATCCTTTTTTCATCACCATTCGCTACTCAGTACATAAGTGTTCGCCCCCTCGCAGCTAGGTGAAGCAACAACCTAACCCAACCATAAAGGAAACTAAAAACAACAATACACACACCCCCCCACAAATGTATCAAAAGCTACAATTTATAAATCTTTACATTCCTGTCCCTCATGGCTTACGCTGGTATCTGTACTACTCCCTTGACAGCATCAGGATTTTCAGTGATCTGGGGATTTGATTGACACTCTAGCTAAAATGTCAGAAAATGAGGGCATAAAAACAATTCGATGGAGTCAAGAAAAGAACAGACAACTTCAACAAGAACGAGGGCTAACATTTGAGATGGTCGTTACAGCAATACAACAAGGAAATGTCCTAGAAGATCTCGTCCATCCCAATGTTACTAAATATCCTAACCAGCGCATGATGGTGGTAAGAATTGGTAGTTATGCTTTTCTGGTTCCCTATATAGATTCGCCATCAGAACTATTTCTCAAAACAATTATTCCCTCAAGAAAAGCGACAAAGAAATATCTTGGACTCCAGAAAAATAATGACTAAGCTTAATCAAGAAGAACAAGAAATTCTCGATTCTTATGAAAAAGATGAGTGGCTTTCTGTCACCACACCAGAGAGAATCACCGAGATACAATCCTATGGGAAAGCTACCCTAAATAAGGATAAGAAAGTTACTTTGCGTTTGTCTTCCCTTGATCTGGATGCTCTTCAATCTAAAGCAATAGAGGAAGGTATCCCCTATCAGACACTTATCTCTAGTATCCTGCACAAATATATCACGGGTGAGCTAGTTGAAAGTAATTTCAAAAAAGGGTAAACCAAAACAACGCAACCCAACACCAAGAGACACATTCACACATACTACCAGACAACTGTATCAAAAGCTACAATTTAATAAATCTTTGCATTCCTATCCCTTCAGATTTTGGGGTTTTTGGGGAGTTCAAGAGCTTGGAATTGTACAATAAGGTTGTACAAGTCTTCCCTAAAAATCATGTTAAGCAAAGAAACCACCTACTCTCAGGCGAGAATGAATTTAGCCAGTATCTTAGATCAGGTGTGTGACGAATCGCAAATTATCGTCATTAAGCGTCGCAATCAGAAAAATGTGGCGTTAATTGCTGAAGATGAGCTTTCCAGTTTATTAGAGTGTGTTTATTTACTGCGATCGCCAGAAAATGCCCAACGCTTATTTCGCTCTTTAGCATGGACCCAGACAGAAGATGCAACTCCTCAAACATTAGCTGAATTGAAAGAGGAGTTAGGAATTGAGTCCTAAAAGAGAAAATAAGCCAGATAAACCTAAAAACAATCCTATTCATGGTTATTTGCCCGTTTTTAGTCCTGATTTCAAAGCAGATTTAGCTTGGTGGTATCGGAACGAACCGAAAAAAGGCGATAAAATCTTAGACTTAGTAGCAGATATTTTGGATGGCGATCCGTTTACAGGATTGGGTAAACCCGAACCTCTTAAGTATATTGCTGCCGACACTTGGTCACGACGGATCGATTTAGAGCATCGTTTGGTTTATAAAGTCACGGGAAATAAGGTTTATTTTTTACAAGCTCGCTATCATTATCAATCAGGCTAAACTCAGACAAACCCATCAAGAACTGTTACAGGAGAAAGGGGACAAAGAACTTAGTGAGTCCCCCCTCGCAGCTAGGTGAAGCAACAGGCCAACCCAAGACAGAAGGAGGATAACAGCACAGCACACACCCCCACAACTGTATCAAAAGCTACAATTTATAAATCTTTACATTTCTCTCCCTGACGAGCTATCCACCATGAAACCCATCCTCAACGCCCAGATGATTTCGGAAGTTAGAGGACAACCAGAATAATGACCAATATCAACGGACGGGACTCAACTGCCCCAATTCGACGCTCACCGCATCAAAGCGATTGTCCCCAGGGCGATAGGAGAGAATTTCCAAGCCAATCGGCTCGCCACTGGTGGAATCCTTAATCAGAATCACCCCATCCCCCAGTTCAGTACAAATCTGCTCCTTTCTGGGTTGCTGCCAGAAGACAGTCAGTAATTCCGTTTCCGGTTCATAGAAAACTTTTACTTGAGCCATAGCATTTCCCCTTCTTTAATCCCATCGGTTTGGTAGGCAGTAATCAAGAACCCATCTCCATTTAAACGCCGAGCCACTGCCACAACCCAACGTTTTTCCTGTCGCTGGCGATAAAATAGCAGCACCCCAGCATCGCCGCTACTGCGTCGAATTTCATCCGGTGAAGGACAGCCCAACCCAACCCTAAAAGAGGATTCCATACAACCACACACACTATCCCCCGTAACTGTATTTTAAGCTACAATTTAATAATTTTTTACATTTCTCTCCCTAACCAGCGATCGAGATTTTGGGGTTTTTGGGGAGTTCAAGAGCTTGGACTTGTACAATAAAGTTGTACAAATCCCCAAAGACCAAGCAAATTAGAGCTGAAAGCTTGAGGATTACAACCTTTCTCCTGTGGGTTCTAGACATCATTCTAAAAGTCGGCACTTAAAGGGGTGCGGGGGAAAGGAATCACATCGCGAATATTGGTCATTCCCGTCATGAATTGTACCAGACGCTCGAATCCTAAACCAAAACCGGCGTGGGGAACGGAACCGTAGCGACGCAGATCCAAATACCACCACAAATCATCGGGATTCATTCCCTGTTCCTGCATTCTTTGGATTAATACATCTAATCGTTCTTCCCGTTGGGAACCGCCGATAATTTCGCCGATCTTGGGCGCTAAAATATCCATAGCGGAAACGGTTTTATTATTGTCATCTAGACGCATATAAAAAGCTTTGATTGTCTTGGGGTAATTAGTGACAATCACGGGTTTTTTAAATAGTTCCTCCGCTAGATAACGTTCGTGTTCTGACTGTAAATCTACGCCCCATTCTACGGGAAACTCGAACTGACGATCAGCTTTTTCTAATAACTCGATCGCTTCGCTATAGGTAATCCGGCCAAACTCACTATTAACGATATTTTCGGCCGTACTTAACACCGTTTTATCGATACGTTCGTTAAAAAACTGCAAATCTTCGGGACAATTTTCCAAGACGAATTTAAAGATATATTTCAGAAAAGCTTCCGCTAAATCCTGATCTCCTTCCAAGTCACAAAAAGCCATTTCCGGTTCCACCATCCAAAACTCGGCCAGATGACGGGAAGTATTAGAATTTTCAGCGCGAAAAGTCGGGCCAAAAGTGTAAACATTAGATAAAGCCATGGCCATTACTTCCGCTTGTAATTGTCCACTGACGGTTAAATAGGCCCGTTTACCAAAGAAATCCTCGGCAAAATTGGCGGGTTTTTTTAAGTCTAAACTGGTGACAGTAAATAATTCCCCCGCACCTTCGCAGTCGTTAGCGGTAATAATAGGAGTATGTACCCAAATAAAGCCCTTTTCTTGGAAAAAAGTGTGTATAGCGGTAGCGCAAGCGTTTCTAACCCGCATTACTGCTCCTAGGGTGTTGGTTCTTGCTCGCAGATGGGCAATAGTTCTTAGGAATTCAAAGGAATGACGTTTCTTTTGTAGGGGATAATCCGGGGGACAGTCACCATAAAGGGTGATTTCGGCCGCTTTTAACTCGATATTTTGCCCTTTACCCGGAGAAGGAACCAAATTTCCCGAAACAGCGATCGCCGCTCCTGTACTAATTGCTTTTAGTACATTTTCATAATCGGGTAAAGTCGGTTCGAGGATAACTTGTAAGTTGGCCAGGGATGAGCCATCATTAACTTCCAGGAAAGTAAATTCTTTTAATTCTCGTTTTGTTCTCACCCAACCCTGCACGGTGACGGATTGATCCGGTTGTCCTGTCTGAAAGATTTCCTTGATTCTGCTAGTCATTGCTTATCCCTATGTTAAGTGGCTGAGTGGAATTAAATATAAGATGAACGTAGGTTGGGTTGAAGCATGAAACCCAACGCCAGATTATGTTACGCTACCGCTAACCCATCCTACAAATAATTGTGTCTCCCTACTTAGAACCAAAGAGTAAGTGGGTGGGTGGAATTAAATATAAGATGAACGTATGTTGGGTTGAAGCATGAAACCCAACGGCCGCATGGGTTACGCTACCGCTAACCCATCCTACAAATAATTGTGCCTCCCTACTTATTTTAGAATAGAAGGTTCAGATCAGGCTAAAATCAATCTCGAACAGGTCTCATGCTTCTGGTGGAAAAATTATTAAGTAAGCCCAAAAGCCGTAAATTAGCGATTTTTTTGGCTTTTATCGGCAGCATTCTCGCTTTACCCTTTCCTATCGCCGGTATTCATAAATTTTATCTCGGTCAACCTCTCTGGGGAATTATTTATCTTCTCCTCTGGCAAACTCCGATTCCCCGGGTGGCTTGCGCGATCGATGCAGTGTGGTATTTAATCCAAGATAACCAATTTTTGGCTAACTATTTTCCCACTGCCACCGCTGCTGCCACTGTCCCCAGTTTAGAGCCTAAACAAGTAGAGGCGATCGGGGCAGCTTTAAGGGAATTAGAGCGCCTCCGGCAAGAAGGATTAATTTCTGAGTACGAATTTGAAGAAAAACGGCGACAATTACTACAATGACACCGCAAAACTGGTTAGGACGCACTTTTAACCCTTTAAAAGCCAAAATTAGCAATGATCCCTATTATCGCTTTCGTTCCCTCGATGAGATCGCTATGGCGGCACAATTGGGCATTAAAATTAATGTCAGTCAAGCGGGTGTGGATGATTGGCTGCGATTGCCGGGGATATCCATCCATCAAGCGCGAATGTTGGTGGAATTGTCGGGTATGGGGGTAGAATTGCTTTGTCTTGAAGATCTAGCCGCTGCTTTGAGTGTTCCTGTGGCTAGATTGAAAGCTTGGGAGCCGATTCTAGAATTTGCCTATTATAGTCCCGAAAGTCACCTCGCACCCCCTAAAATCAATCCTAACACCGCTTCGATCGAGCAGTTAACCACCTTACCCCTGATCGGCGATAATTTAGCAGCTGCCATTATTAAAAGCAGAGAAGAACAGGGATTATTTAAGAATATTGTGGATTTTAAAGGGCGTTTATCCCTAGACGCTCAGGAAATCTCCCAATTAATGCACTTTTTCCAGTTTTAATCCCAAATACTCAGGAAAGGAGACAGGAGACAGGAGACAGGTTTTAGGTGTTGGGGGTTGGGGTTTTGGGGTTTTGGGGTTTTGGGGTTTTAGTTCAATTTCCCCATTTCCCCACTTCCCCACTTCCCCATTTCCCACTTCATAATTCATAATTCATAATTCCCACTCCCCACTTCCCTGCAAATCTAAATGTCTTCAGATTCCTCCGCATCACTAGGGGGAACTAGGGCGACAGCAGCGATCGCATCGTCCTCATCGAGTTTTTGTACCCGGATACCTCCGGCCGATCGCGATTGGGGAGTAATAGCATCGACGGATTGACGGATGATAATGCCCCGTTCGGTGATAATCATAAATTCCTCGTTGGGGTTAACAACGTGCAGAGCCGCTAATTTATCGTTCTTTTTGCGGAATTTAATCACTCTGACTCCTAATCCCGCCCGATTTTGCAGACGTAGGAGGGTAACGGGAACCCGTTTTCCTAGTCCTGCCATGGTAATCGCTAACACCCAGGGGCCATTATTAGCCACTTCGGGGTTAATTTCTTCGCTTTCGTCCTCGGTTTCTTCTTGGTTAGATTCAGCGATTTGGGCGACAATTTGACTAGGCAGGATGTCCATACTAATTAATTCGTCACCTGAGCGCAATTTCATCGATTTTACGCCTTTAGTTGCCCTTCCCAAGGAGCGCAATTGTTGACTATCGGCCTTAAAATGAATTGCCATCCCCTGACGAGAACCGATAATGACGCTATCTTCCTCTTTAGCCAAGCGAACCCAACGTAGTTGATCACCGTCTTCGAGAGAAATGGCGATTAAACCGTTCGATCGAATATTACTAAAGGCAGCGAGGGCGGTTTTCTTGATAAATCCCTTTTGTGTGAGCATAATCAGGTAATTATCTTCGCTGAACTCGCTGACTGCCACCACCGAGGTAATTTTCTCCCCTTTGGGAATCTCTAACAGTTGCACGATGGGAACGCCGCGAGCGGTACGGGAACCGGTGGGGATATGATAGGCATTGAGACTATAGACAACCCCGCGATCGGTGAAAAAGAGGACGCTATCGTGATCGCGGCAGGTGATAAAGTGATCGATGCCGTCGTCTTCTTTCATTTTTGCGCCAGCTTTGCCCCTTGTCGCCCGATTTTGGGACTCAAAGGTATTAACGGGCATTCTTTTGATGTAACCCTGTTCAGTGACGAGAATTAAGGCCTGTTCGTTGGCAATCAGGTCAGTTTCGGCGATTTCTCCTTCCCGTTGTTCAATATGACTGCGACGGGGGGTAGCGTGAATCGTTTTGATCTGTTGCAGTTCTTCCTCGATAATGCTGTCGATCCGTTCTTTTCTGGCTAAAATATCCTGAAGATCGCCGATTTTTGTCAGTAATTCCCCGTGTTCTTGCTGAATTTTCTCCGATTCTAGGGCGGTTAACCGTCGCAGCTGCATTTGTAGGATTGCGTCCGCTTGCACCTCTGAAAGACCAAAATTCTGCACTAATCCCTCTTTTGCACTAGCTGTGTCGGCAGCACTGCGAATTAGGGCAATGACTGCATCGAGACTAGCGAGGGCAATTAGTAAACCCTGAAGGAGATGATCCCTTTCCTCGGCCTTGCGGAGTTCATAACGGGTACGACGGGTGATAACTTCTAGGCGAAAATCGAGGAAAACCCGAAGAAACTCCCTTAAAGTCAGTAATCTCGGTTCGTTATCGACTAATGCCAACATATTCGCCCCAAAATTCGACTGGAGGGGCGTTTGTTTATAAAGATTGTTGAGGACGACGCGGGGATAGGCATCTCGTTTCAGTTCGATCACTACCCGGATGCCGTCGCGATCGCTTTCGTCCCGCACATCGGAAATACCGTCTATTTTGCGATCATTGACCAAATCGGCGATTTTTTCGATTAATGCCGCTTTATTGGTTTGATAGGGCAGTTCGGTGATGATAATAGCATCTCGATCGGGTCTTCCCCTTTGTTCGATGGTTTCAAAGGAGGCGACTCCCCGCAGGGTAATGGAACCCCGGCCGGTGGTGTAAGCTTCCTGAATGCCGTCTCTGCCAAGGATATGCCCCCCGGTGGGAAAGTCCGGCCCTGGGATATAACGCTGTAATTCCGTATCGGTGAGATCCGGGTTATGGATGAGGGCAACGGTTCCATCGATAATCTCGGCCAGGTTGTGGGGGGGAATATTGGTGGCCATACCGACGGCGATCCCCGATGAGCCATTAATTAGCAGTTGTGGGACTCTAGAGGGTAAAACCACGGGTTCCTGTTGGGAACCATCGAAGTTATCGGCGAAATCGACGGTTTCTGACTCGATATCCTGTAGTAGGGCGTTGGTGGCCAGGGTGTGCAGACGACACTCGGTATAACGCATGGCCGCCGGGGGATCGTTATCGATCGATCCGAAGTTACCATGACCGTTAATCAGGGGATCGCGCATGGAGAAATCCTGGGCCATGCGGACGAGAGCATCGTAAACAGCAGTATCCCCGTGGGGGTGGTATTTTCCTAATACTTCCCCGACGACTCTAGCGCATTTGCGGAAGGGGCGATCGGGGGTTAATCCTAGTTCGTACATCGCGTAAAGAATGCGCCGGTGTACGGGTTTCAGTCCGTCCCTAGCGTCGGGCAAGGCTCGCCCGACGATGACGCTCATGGCGTATTCTAGGTAGGAACGGGACATTTCATTGCTTAAGTCTGTGGGGACGACATGATCCTGGGCGGCGGTCATAGGGGGGTTAACTCCAATAACAAGGCAAAAAAAGCGTTTTTGTGATTAAATTCGCTAAAAGTCGGGTTTTTACCCTTTTGATGTGCAGAATATGCCCATTTGTACGACTATTTTACCATAAAATCCCTCTTTTTTGGGGTTTAGAACAGTGTCAAGTCAGTAGTGGTCGCAGATACCTTGGCTGGGATGGACGGGTTAATGGTTTGCTATCCTCTTGACAGAGATTGCAGAAAGTCGAGAAGATCTTTAAAAGAAGGACAACAAGTGGCACAAAGTTCTAAATTTAGCTTTTGGGCTAGTTCAAGATTCATGTTGGTACTATAACGGGGTTTTCTATTTTCACCGATTGACAATTTGATCAATTCTTCTTTCGGTTTGATAATTAGGTGAGGGTTTGGGTGAGCTTTTCCCTTGCCTCGTCCCACATATTTAACAACTTCTGGATCAGACCAAAACCAAGCCTCTAATTCTTCTATTGGGATGCAGATATATTTCCTGATACCATTAATATTAGAACAGCTTAATTCTAAGTGATCTCGCAATCGTTTTTCATCGTTAAGAGAGTTATTCTTGGGATTACGATCTAAATCATGAACAATGATAAAAGCATCACATCCTTCCCTTGTCATAACTTTAAGTTTTGCTGACAGTTTTCTCTTTAATGTACTAGAGGATTTAGATGCCCAAGATTTTGTCCTAGTATTTGTCCCCAGCACGCGATGGATAATTTGACGAAACACATCGCAGTCCGTCTCATCTTCGGCAATTATGGCGATCAAGTTACTACTCATCGAGAATACCACTGTAAATCCAGTCTCCTAAATCTCCTTCTTCACAGAGGTACTCGACAACTTTTTCAATCTCTCCTTCTTCTAGTTTCCTAACACTTGTCCGTCCCTGGTTACGATAAACTAAGCTAATATTTTCTGGCTTTGTCCAAGCTACTACTTGTGGTGAATGAGTTGATATAATTAAATTTTCATCCCAAGTATAGGATTTAATTTCATTTAATAATTTTGCTAACATTGCGGGATGTATTTGTGTTTCTGGCTCCTCAATTATGGTTGTTGCATTAGGATGGTGAGCAATTATTTCGATCAGAATTGATAAAACTCGCAAGGTGCCATCGGAGAGTAATCCAATATTGACTCCATCTAATAATACTGAAGCGATGTACTCTTCGTCTTTACCTTGGACTGTCTGTCCAGAATGCTCACTCAAAACAAACTTCTGCACAGTGATTTTCTTGGCAAGTCTTATTCGTTGACAAACATTTTCTAGTTCATCAAAATCATCCGTACCCACCCAACGAAATATTCTCCGAGCTAGAGTATCTGCTAGATCAAATCGACTGGCAGAAATCTTCTTACTTGTCACCTTTAATAAAGAAGGCTGTCGTCTTGATGTGCGACGGATAGGAGCTTTGCCAAGAAGACGAATCCCTTTGAAAATAGCATAAACCCACTGCATTTCTGGAGGTAAATTTAGCGATGAATTTCCAGGTATATTTGACTGTCGCAGCGAGGTAGTATTGCCAAGAATAGCAAATATTGGCTCACCATTATTATTAAAGCTTGTTAGTCCAAATTCGGTTTTCCAGAGAAGTTCTTGATCTCCATCAATATACTGACAATAATCATTCCAAGAAAAGGAATTTTCCAAGGAATTATCGTTAGTGGTATCATCTATGTCTGTATCTAGATCGTCCATAGAAAAGGGGATGATTAGCTCATACCTGTATCCTAAGCGCCGGTTAGTCGGTGTTAGAATTTCAACCTGCAAAATTGAGGGAATGCTATCACTATCAATCATCCGAGAGCCGATCGATCTACCGATAGCACAGGATGAGATGGCTTCAAATCCTTCTAGGATAGCGGATTTCCCCGCACCGTTTCTCCCCACTAATACCCCAACTTGGTTAACTAGGGATAGGGAAACTGGACCACCTAGCACACCCCAACCATCGAGGGTAAAAGATAATAGTCTAGGCTGGTTCATATTAAAACAATTCTAGTTTTTGGGACCATACAGGGCTTTATTAGTTAATTATATCCAATCTATCTGATCTTCCCTCAGTTTTCTGGGCTGGTGGCTGGCGATCGCATCTGAAGACCACTTTTAGCAGTTTTTCCCTCGATAATTTAGGATAAAATAAAAATGCGATCGAGAGTTAATACCATGGCCCGATCGGCAGCTCAAGAATCGATGATAATTGAGATTAATGATCCCTTAACTCCAGCGAAGACTATTAACCTGATTTTCCCAGCGCAAAAATTACCCCAAAATGCTTACTCCTCTCCTCTGGCAAAGTGTCAATCCCCACCCCGATAATCTGGAGAATTTCCAAATTATTAGCCAATGGTGGCAAGATTTAAATCTTAAGGAAGTCTTCTGGCAACAGCGTTTAATTCCCGATACTGGCTCTCTGGAAGATATTAATTGGGAGCAGCAAGGTTTTGATGAAAAGTTTAGCATCCAAATGCCTCAAATTCGGGGGATTACCCTCTATTGGCATAAATCTACTTTTGCTGACGAAAGAAGCATGACACCTAAACAATTAATTTTAGATCGGGAACGGGAGCAATTAGACATTTATCCTCAATCCCAACCTAGTTTAGTTATTCGGGTGACGAAACCCCATCTAGTTTATCAAAAATTCGAGCTAAAAAATCCTCTCCTAGTCGGCAAAAAAGCGGAAAGTGAATATATTTTACTGATCAGGGATAAAGAACAGCAAATAGAAGTTAAAATTAATCTCAGTCCCGAAAATTATCGGCAATTTCTAGAAACCATGACCGAGGATCAATAAATAATGTGGCAGGGAAACCTAGAACTAATTTACAAGCAAAAAAATCTCGCAACCGAGATTAATCACGTCTATGCTACCGCCCCTTTAAAAGTACAAAGACCTTTTTATCCCGAAGGAAAAAACCTTTGTCATACGGTGATTTTACACACGGCGGGGGGAATAGTTGGCGGTGATGTTCTGCAACAAAAAATTCATCTCCAAGCCGCTACTAATGCCCTGATTACCACTGCTTCTGCTGGAAAAGTTTACCAGAGTAACGGTCAGATGGCACAGCAATTAATCGAGATTAAAATCGATGACAATGCCGGGTTAGAATGGCTACCCCAAGAAACAATTATCTTTAATGGTGCAGCATTTCGCCAACATTTACGAGTGGATTTAGGGGAAAATAGCAGTTGGCTGGGATGGGAAATTACCCGTTTTGGCCGCAGTGCGCGAGGCGAGAAATTTTTAGCGGGAGAATGGCATTCTAATTGGGAAATTTGGCGATCGGGACAACCTTTATGGATTGATCGATCCTTCCTGTTGGGTGGTAAAATGATCGAGGGATTTTCTGGTTTAAATGATAGCGCCCTGATCGGTACTTTAGTTTATATCGGTCAACCGGTGGGCAGAAATTTAATCGAGAAAGTGAGAGATTTTTCCCTAGAAGGAGAGATGGGAGTTACTAGCACTTTAGGAGATGGTCTTTTATGTCGTTATCGGGGCAATTCTAGCGGTGAGGTGCGACAATGGTTTCAGCAGGTTTGGCAAATTTTAAGACGAGAAATAAGCGATCGAGAGGCAATTATTCCGCGAGTTTGGTTATCTTGGTAAAGGCGGTTAATTGTCATTTTCTCAAGTCACTTGAATGCCTGTATCGGTGATTGGGGCTATCCAAAATTGTAGATCGGGAGCGACGAGAATTTCCCGGGCCTCTTTAACGATAGTTTCCGCCACTTCCTGAGATGAACAGAGAGTAAAAACCGTCGGGCCAGAGCCTGACATCATCGTTCCCAAGCCGCCTAAATCCCCTAGAACCTGTCTTAACTCGGCTACGAGGGGAAATTCGGGTAAAACCACCTTTTCGAGGTCATTGTGGATAAATTTGCCGATAGCGGCTGGTTTTTTCTGTGCGATCGCTTGTACCAAAGCCCCGGAACTCACCTGCTGACGACGGTGATGAAAGTCCTCTGGAGAAGACAGATAGGTATCCTGAAATTTTTGCCGATAGCTTTGGTAGGCCCAGGGTGTAGGAACGGATAAATGATCGTATTTAGCTAAAATAACCCATAATCCGGTTAGAGGAGCGATCGGATCGAGAATTTCTCCCCTTCCCGTACAGATAACCGTTCCTCCTGTCACACAAAAGGAAGTATCGGACCCCAATCTTGCCGCTAAAGTTTCTAATTCCGGACGGGTTAAGCCTAATTCCCAGATTAAATCGATACCGACTAACACCGCCGCCGCGTTGGTGGAACCCCCCGCTAAACCGGCAGCCACGGGAATATATTTCTCGATGGTGATATCGATGCCGCCGTAATTGGCAAAGACGCGGGGGAATTCCTTCGCCATCAAAGTGGCAGCCCGATGGGCGAGATTACTGCTATCTTGGGGGACGAGGGGATGAGAGCAAAAGAGACGGAATTCCTGCAATCCGTTCGGCCGGAGAGTGATGCGATCGCATAATCCCACCGTCTGCATCACCATGACTAACTCGTGGAAACCATCAGGGCGATCGCCAACGATTTCTAGATATAAGTTAATTTTAGCGGGGGCTAGAAGGGTATAACTGTGCATTTGTCAAGGAAAAAAATCTAAAATTTTGGCAATTGACCTAATTTTTCCGCCAAGTCAATCCATTGCGATAAACTGAGGTCTTCGGCGCGAGCGAGGGGATTAATTTCTAATTGTGTCAGGATTTGGCTTAATCGATCGCTATCTAGACAATTTTTTAGATTATTGCGTAACATTTTGCGCCGGTTGGCAAAACCCCAGCTAATTAAAGTGGATAAAAAGGCTGGATTGCTGACATTATTCGGCAAAACACGGGGTAAAAGCTGAATTACCGCCGAATCCACCCGGGGAGGTGGAGAAAAGGCCCGCCGGGGTACGTCACAAATCCATTGACAATCAGCAAGGTATTGAATGCGGACGCTGAGAGCGCTGTAAGCTTTGCTGGAGGGGACAGCGACTAATCTTTCGGCGACTTCTTTCTGGACTAAGAGGGTAATACTCTGGTACGGGGGGGTGAAGGGATGGGCGATCGAACCGAGCAGCTTTTCGAGGATCGGACCGGTGATATTATAGGGAATATTAGCCACTACTTTATTAACTGGCGGCAGTTGCTCGGGTTTAAGGCTAAGAAAGTCCCCCGGGATGAGATGAAAGTTATCTTGTTGGCCAAATTTTTTATTTAAAATTGTCCATAGATCTCGATCGATTTCTACAGCGACAACCAATTGAGCGCCATCGAGAAGACGACGGGTTAAAATGCCTGTACCAGGGCCGATTTCTAATACCCGATCCTCTGATTGTAAATTAGCAGCGCCGATGATGCGATCGAGTATCGATTCATCTTTTAACCAATGTTGTCCAAAACGTTTACGCGGTTGAATTTTCATCCCTCTATTTTAAAGTCAGAGGGTTGTCCTCGACAATAACACCCCTGAAAATATGGGCCATGCGATCAATAACCGCATCAATTATCATAGAGCCTAGACAAAGATAGCAAAAAAATTAGATACAATGTCAGATTTGAACGATGTTTTCGCAATTGTAGCCGGAGCGGTTCCGGGGGCGTTATCTCGTTATCATATTACCGAATGGACAAAAGCAAAATTCGGCTTGCGCTTTCCATCTGGAACCTTTATTATTAACTTAACTGGCTGTCTAGCTATCGGCTTTTTTTGGGCTATTTTACCCAGTTTTCCCTTTTATTCCCACGCACTAGATTTAATGGTTAGAACGGGATTTTTAGGAGCTTATACCACCTTTTCTACCTATAGTTTAGATATATTGATCCTCTGGCGCAATCAGCAAAATTTTCTCAGTCTTTTTTTTGCCGTTGCTAGTATCATTTTCGGATTGATTGCCGTGAGAATCGGGGCAGCTATTGCCCAATTTTTTCTAGGTTAAGTAGGTAGGCGTTAAAAACTATCAGATGCCCCCCTTATCAAGGGGTGATTAAGGGGAGATCGAACCTAAAATCCATTTTAAATTTAATTATAACCAGCTACTTAATTCTCCAATTTATTGACTATTGAAGGACAGGAGAGACAGCATGAATTTTTTCAGGGGACGTTATAGTTTATTCGTGGCGATTGGGGCTATTTTTGGGGCTTTGAGTCGTTTTTATATCGGAGAATTAATTGACAGTATTTTCGGTCAAGAATGGGGATTTTTGGGAACATTTTTTGTCAATGTTTCTGGTTGTTTAATTATTGCCTATATTTTTACTATGGTTAAGGAAAATATTCGCATAATTGCCCCAGAATTAGGATTGATGATTGCCACGGGTTTTTGTGGTTCCTATACAACTTTTTCCGCCTATAGTTTGGAGGTTAACAAGTTTTTAGAGCAGGGAAACGTGACTTTCAGTTTAATTTACTGGTTGGGCAGTGTTCTTGGGGGGATGATGGCGCTTAAAATTGGAGTTATTTTAGCAAGAACGGGGTTTCCTAGATGAGTTATTAAATAGATTTTGCATCAGATGCCCCCTGCCCCTAGGGTTGATTCATAGTAGGGTTGATTCATGAATCAACCCTACTACCTTAATAAGGGGGATGTCTGACAACTTTTAACACCTAACTACTTAAGCATCTCAGCACAATTGAGACCATTTTTTTCCTTTCCTACTCAGTGTTAATAAGTAATGTCTCCATTGGTTTGAAACCAATCGATGGCATCGGCTAAAGCTTGTCTAATCGGCGATTGGGGTAAGCCTAGTTCTTGCACTGCCTTCGAGGAATCGTAGTACATGGACTGTTTTGACATTTTCACGCCATCAAGGGGTATAGAGGGGGATTTTCCGAGGACAGGAAGAACTTTTTCATCTAACCAAGCTATTAGTAAAGGAATCCAAAAAGGTAAAACAATTTTCGGGGCATTTATGCCGGTAATTTTGGCTAATTCTGTCAACAAAGTTTTTAAAGAAGTGTTTTGATGACCTAAAATATATCTTTCGCCAGTTCTGCCCTTTTCTAAAGCTAATAAATGTCCCCAGGCCACATCGCGCACATCAATTAGATTTAATCCCGTATTCACATAAGCGGGCATTTTTCGTCGCAAAAAACGGAGAATAATGTCGCCGGTGGGTGTAGGCTTAATATCAAAGGCTCCTATGGGCGTACTAGGATTAACTATAACGATATCCTGTCCTCTTTGTGCTGCTTTCAATGCTTCCTGTTCTGCCCAATACTTCGATTTTTTATAATAACCCACTAATTGATGGGCGGGACTTTGATAAGTTTCATCGACACTTTCACCCTTTTTACCCACTCCAATAGCGGCCACGGAACTGGTATAAACTATTCTGGTAATTCCCGCTAGATGCGCCGATTCTAGAACATTTCTTGTACCTAAAACATTGTTTTGGTAGAGTTGATGTCTATCCTTTTGCCAGAGAGAATATTGTGCCGCTACATGAAAGAGAACTTCGCATCCGACCATTAATTTAAATAAGTTCTCATCATTTAAATTACCCCAGACAATTTCGATATCTAAACCCCACAAATTTCTGAGATTACTGTGGGGACGGACGAGGACGCGCACTTGGTAGTCTTCGACTAAAAGCAATCGCACTAAATTCGCCCCGATAAAACCCGTTCCACCCGTCACAAAAGCACGCATTGCTCAAACTTTCCCCTATTTTCGCTTCCTATCGGTAACTGACATTTAATCACCTTAACTTTATTATTACTATACCTTAATCTTAGTCAAGATTTAAGCTTTTCTTGATATAATTTTGGGTCTGGTTATCTTAAACTAAGAGCAGCCAATCTTCAGTAAAAACACTCCTATGGATACATCTTCAGACACGAGTTTTGTTTGTCCGATTATCATCGAAGACGACAGAACAGGATTAGACACAGAAACCATCCGACGGGCTTTAAGGGATAATTTACTCTATATTCAAGGTAAATTACCGGAATTAGCCAGCAAAAACGATCTTTACATGGCCCTAGCTTATACCATCCGCGATCGTTTATTGCAGCGTTGGTTAACCACCCAACAAACCTATCTAAAAAAAGATGTCAGAACCGTTTGTTATCTCTCGGCCGAATTTTTAGTCGGCCCCCATTTGGCTAATAATTTAATTAATCTCGGTATCTACGAACAAGTGCAGAAAGCTGTCAGCGAATCGGGATTAAAACTAGAAGAATTAATTGCTCAGGAAGAAGAACCGGGGTTAGGAAATGGTGGTTTAGGTCGTTTAGCTGCCTGTTATCTCGATTCCCTTTCTACCCTAGAAATTCCAGCTATTGGTTACGGTATTCGCTACGAA
Organism: Microcystis sp. BLCC-F209; assembly: GCF_041928595.1. Taxonomy (NCBI): domain Bacteria; kingdom Bacillati; phylum Cyanobacteriota; class Cyanophyceae; order Chroococcales; family Microcystaceae; genus Microcystis; species Microcystis sp. BLCC-F209. Next base: position 10,162 of record NZ_JBHFLL010000295.1, on the reverse strand, counting down.
TTTGGTATCTTTGATCAAGAAATTCACGACGGTTGGCAGGTGGAAATAACCGATAAGTGGTTACAGTATGGAAATCCCTGGGAAATTGCCCGACCGGAATCATCGGTAGAGGTAAAATTTGGCGGTTATACCGAATCCTACATCGACGAAAATGGTAATTATCGCAGTCATTGGATTCCCGATTATGTAGTCAAAGGAATTCCCTACGATACCCCAATTCTCGGCTATCGAGTTAACACCGCTAATACCATGCGTCTCTGGAAATCAGAAGCTTGTGAATCTTTTGATTTTGGTCGCTTTAATCGTGGCGATTATTATGGCGCGGTGGATAATAAAGTTCACTCGGAAAATATCAGTAAAGTTCTCTATCCTAACGATGAACCAATTCAAGGCAAAGAACTGCGTTTAGAACAGCAATATTTCTTTGTTTCCTGTTCCCTACAGGATCTGATTCGTATTCACTTACATGAGAACCCCAGTCTCGATAATTTTCATCAAAAATGGTCGGTACAATTGAATGATACTCACCCTTCTGTCGGGGTAGCTGAGTTAATGCGCTTGTTAATTGATGTACATCATTTCGATTGGGATAAAGCTTGGTTTATTACTCAAAATACCTTCGCTTATACCAATCATACTCTTTTGCCAGAAGCTTTAGAAAAATGGCCTTTGAGTATTTTTGGTCGTCTTTTACCGCGATTAATGGAAATTATCTACGAAATTAACCATCGTTTCTTGGATAAAATTCGCATTATTTATCCCCATGATGATGGCAAAATGTCCCGTTTGTCTATAATCGATGAAAGCGGCGAAAAATACGTCCGTATGGCTCACCTCGCCTGTGTGGGTTCCCAGGCAATTAATGGGGTGGCAGCTCTCCATACAGAATTACTAAAAAAAGATGTTCTTCGCGATTTCTATGAACTCTTTCCCGAAAAGTTTAGCAACAAAACCAATGGGGTTACTCCCCGACGCTGGATAGTTTCTAGTAATCCCCGCTTGACTTTTGCAATTACCGAAAAAATCGGCGAAAATTGGATTAAACATCTGGAGGATTTACGCGGTTTAGAAAACTATGTGGATGATGGGGGATTTCGGGACTCTTGGCGACAAATTAAATACGATATTAAGGCAGATTTAGCCAATTATATCGATAAAAAAGTCGGGATTAAAGTTGATCCTAGTACCCTCTTTGATGTGCAGGTAAAACGCATTCACGAATATAAACGGCAACATCTCAACGTTTTACATATCGTTACTCTCTATCATCGCCTCAAAAATAATCACAATCTCGATATTACCCCCCGTACCTTTATTTTTGGTGGTAAGGCAGCCCCGGGTTATTTTATGGCCAAATTAATCATTAAATTGATTAATTCTGTGGCAGAAGTGATCGATAATGATCCGACAATTGGAGGACGTTTAAAAGTGGTTTTCCTGCCCGATTATAATGTCACCTTCGGTCAACGGGTTTATCCAGCTGCCGACTTGTCTGAACAAATTTCCACGGCCGGGAAAGAAGCTTCGGGAACCGGTAATATGAAATTCTCTATGAATGGGGCCTTAACTATCGGTACTCTCGATGGGGCAAATATCGAAATTCGTGAAGAGGTGGGGGCGGAAAATTTCTTTCTTTTTGGCTTGACCACCCAGGAGGTTTATGCTAAGAAAGCTGCCGGTTATAATCCCCAAGAATACTATTACCATAACGAAGAATTGCGGGCAGTATTAGACCTCATTGGTTCGGGATTTTTTAGCCGGGGTGATAGTAGTTTATTTCGTCCGCTTGTGGATAATCTTATCTACGATGATCCCTATATGTTACTGGCTGATTATCAGTCCTATATCGACTGTCAGGAAGAAGTCGGTCGCGCCTATCAAGATCAAGAACATTGGAGTCGTTTAGCAATTCTTAATGTGGCCCGCATGGGGAAATTCTCTAGCGATCGATCGATTCGGGAATATTGCGAGGAAATCTGGCGGGTACAACCGGTAAAGATTGAATTACCCGATTATATTCAAGCTAATGCCGGTTTATCGGTAAATTAGAACAAATCTAGGCAGTAGGAGCTTGTTTATTTATCCTACTGCCCACAGGTTAACCGGCCCTGGGCGACTCTAATCTAGATTTTTACGGGATTGACGGGGCTCGAACCCGCAACTTCCGCCGTGACAGGGCGGTGCTCTAACCAATTGAACTACAATCCCATTTTTGCGACAATTCTGATTGTAACTTCATCATCAGGGTTATGTCAAGCACCTCCAGGAAAATTTTTTTGAGGGAGAGGGAATTATGAATTATGAATGATGAATTATGAAGTGGGGAGAGGAGGAATTATGAATTGGGGAGTGGGGGGAGACCACTGCGAGCCGTTGCGGGGGGAGAGGGGAGTGGGGAGAATAAATAAAAATAATCTCCTGCCTCCTGCCGACCGCCTGATCTCAACAAGCAATTTAAATTACGAACAGCTTATCAATACTGAATTAAAGCCAAAAAATCCCCAATTAGGGACCGAACCCTCTTTACAATGGGATTGTAATTAAGCTTGTTGGGAGCCTGAGCTATGACTAACCCGAATTCGATCGAACAGCTATCGCAGGAATTACTCGATCTAGACCAAGTAGATGCCGATACTGGGGCAGATTTGCGACAAAAAGCCCAAGAAATCCTCGCTGAAACCAGTATTGACCTGCCGATTCGAGAAGCGATCGCCGATAGTCTCAGTCAAGGCAATCAACTACTTACCCTCAAAACCGTCGGCAAGGAAGAAAGTTACTAGCACATTTGGGGTCAAAAGTCAAGATGAAAGAAAAAAAATTTTTTATCTGGCTGGGGCGATTTTTGGCCTCTTTTGGACTTTTATCGGGAATAAGTGGCTGTAATTCCCCTCTTTTGATTACTCCTCAAGTTCCCGTCGGTGGTTTAAATAGTTTTGCCCCCGATCAATTTCCCAGTTATAGTGCTGATGGTCGCTATTTAGCCTTCGCTTCCGATCGCTCCGGTCGTCGTAGTATATATTTATTCGATCTGCAAGAAAAGCGCCTAGTTAATCTTCCTAACCTAAATCGTGGCGATTCTAGCCAAGATCAGCCATCTCTGAATGCTGACGGTCGTTTAATTGCCTATATCTCCAGCGAACGCGGTAAAAGTGATGTCATGGTGTATGATCGTTCCCAGTCCCGTGCAACCCTATTAACCGCTAACCTGCGGGGAAGCGTGCGTAATCCCACCATTAGCGGTGATGGTCGCCAAATTGCCTTTGAAACCAACCAAGACGGTCAATGGAATATTGCCATCGTTAACGGCCAATTTTAAACTTGTTCTACTCGGTCTTAATCGTTAAAACCTGCGGAGGAGTGGCATCTGGTGGATATAAAAAATTTACCTGTACTACACGCCAATCCCCCGGAGGAATAGTCAGAGTCACTAAAGATTCTCCCTCTTGTCCGCGTCTTTGGACGAGATGGAAAAATCTGCTTTCTGCCCGTCCTTGGTCATCGCTATAATTGACGGCTACTGTTCCCCGAAAAAACACTTGTGGGGCAGCCGGATCGAGAAAACGCAAACCCTGACCGATAACATTCTCTTTAATCGGTGTTTCTAGCGCAATAGTCACCGTTTTCGCCTCATCACTTCGATTAAATAGAGGTAAACTTAACCTATATTCCACACCGTAATTACCATGAGCTTGATAGGCCGTATCGGGATAGCGAACTAACATACTAGCACTTTGATTTTGTTCCGTTCCCAGTTTGCCTCCAGGTAGGGTACTAATCCCATAGGCTATAGATTGACCAGAATCAGGAATATTTAACCATAAAGAAGCTCGATCGACCAATCGGGCGGGCCAGGCTGAACCTTGGGACACCCCCGCTACCCGTCCATAAATTATCTGTCCTTGACTATTGGGAGGAGTGGGCGCTCGATCGCGCGGAGTCGATAAATCGCCTTTTTCCAGCAGATTTTCCCATTCTGTCAGATTTGGGGGTCTTTCTTGCCCATTTTCGTCTAGGGCTGCATAAAGAGCTAAACTAGCAGCGTAGAGAAGACCGTCACTTTCCAGACGGAGATAAGTGGATCTACCGTTTAAGGGTGGAGTCAAATCGCGCACGGGAATCGCCGCATTTAAGACCATAAAACTCTCCCCAGGGGGAATAATAATCCTATCGGGAAAAATATCCTGACGCTGCCCCATTAAAATATCCCCCATTACCCGACTTCCTGGACCGGCAAAAACCGTCCCCTGATTATTTTCCACTTGTGCCGGTAAATCGATAAAAGCTGCATCCGGTTGACTCAAATAACTAGCCCCTTGCAGAATTTTAACGGTGACTGGATTAGAACTAGGATTGTGGAGTAATATCCCCAAATAAAGGCTGCGTAAATTATCGGGGAAATTCCCCCTAGCTACATGGTGGGCAAAAATATCAAAGCGTCCCTGAAAAGCATAATTTAAATGGGCCGAGGGAAAACTTTTCTCTTGGGGGGGAAAAGTGGAAAGTAAAATCCCTTCTCCTAGCAATAATTCGGGACTATTGCTATTAAAAACGGGAACTTGATCTAGTTGATTCGGTAAAGGACGCACCTGGGCCGGTCGAATTATTTCTACACTAGGGGGAGTTTGGGCAATGGGTAGCAAAACAGGCAAGATCACGCAAATTACCATCTCAAGATCATTAATTTTTGATCATAGCATTCCTCAGCTACGATAGGAGGAAGGCAGTCATTGGCGTCAACTTCAGCAAGAAGCTTAATTATCAAGAGTAGCTGATCATCCCAGAGAAAGGAAATAAAAAACGGTAAAACCAGACGGAGAAGTCGGAGGTGAGTCAGTGAAAATGCGCTCTAAGCAACGACCGAGAAAAGAGGAGAATCCCGACTTACGCCTTCAATATCAGTGATCAGCCTTGGCAATTCCTCAAATGGTAGAAAATTAATTCAATACTTAACACATACTTGATTTACTCCCTTAAAATATCTCCGGGGAAATCATGAGAAATTAATGAGAGATAGGATTTTAAGTTTACTGGTAATGGTAGCTCAGGATCGAAGCTTACTGCTATACTTACTTACGGACAAAGATAATAAACAAAATTTATGGGCGACTTTTTTGATAACGTGAGCCGTTACCCCCGCTATCTGATTAGCTTTAGTTTAGGGATTTTCTTCGCCTTTTTCGGCTGGTTAGCCCCTTTATTAAAAAATCCCCTCACAGCGATCGCACTTGTGGGTTTTCTGGGGGGAACTTTCGCCTTTCTTTATTTCACCCTCAAAGCCATGCTCGGATTAGCTTGATACAATGGTAGGGGTTTCGCTGTTTTTAGGGGACAAAAATTATGGCTAACGACCGTCGAGTATCTCGCGTGTCCTCGCTAATTAAGCGCGAGGTCAGCCAAATGTTATTAATGGAAATTAAAGATGATCGCGTCGGTGCCGGTATGGTGAGCGTTACCGATGTGGATCTCTCCCACGACCTACAACACGCTAGGATTTTCGTGTCTATCTACGGCAACCAAGATGCAAAGGCCGAAACTATGGCCGGTTTAAAAGCTGCCGCGGGATTCGTCCGGCGTGAACTAGGCCAACGTATCCGTCTGAGACGTACCCCCGAAGTGGTCTTTCTAGAAGATTCTTCCCTCGAACGCGGCGATCGAATGTTACACCTTCTTGATCATATTAAAAGCGATCGACCCCCAGAAGATGACGATTCCGCTATCAGTGACCAGTGAACAGTGATCAGTAGAGGATAACTAAATTTAGACAACACTGGGAACTTAAAACTTAAACCTGATAAATTTCCAGAAACTAAAACCTAATTGGTTAGGCTAAAATCTCTGATGTGCTTAGTTTCTAACTTTCTTTTTAGCTAGGAGAATTGCCAGATTCTGCCTTTTGCCTCTTGTCTGTTGCCTCTTGCCTTCAGAAACTGATAACTGATAACTGATAACTGATAACTGATAACTGAATAGTGAGCGATCGCATTTTATCCCTAAAAGAACGTATTGGTCAGATGATAGTAGTCCGCGCTTCCGGCTATCTCTTTGACCAACAAATCCGCTATCCTGCTTGGGAACCTGTCAACGCTACCCTGAAACATTGGTTAGAAACTCTCCACCTCGGTGGGGTAATTCTCTTAGGAGGCAGCGCCGCCGAAATCGCTCTCCGCAGCCAACAATTACAAAGTTGGTCCGGCGATAATCCTCTCCTCATTGCTGCCGATATCGAGGAGGGAGTCGGCCAAAGGTTTTCTGGCGCTACTTGGTTTCCCCCCCCGATGGCTTTAGGAAAAATAGCCGAAAAAAGCTTGACAAAAGCCACAGAATATGCTAGGGAAATGGGAGCAATTACCGCTAAGGAGGCTCTAGCGATCGGGATTAACTGGATTTTAGCCCCAATTGTCGATGTGAACAATAATCCCGACAATCCCGTTATTAATATTCGTTCCTTCGCTGAAACTCCCGAAATCGTCGCTAATCTAGCTCAAGCTTTTATTTTAGGGGCGAATTCCTATCCAGTTTTGACCACGGCCAAACATTTTCCCGGCCACGGTGACACCAGCAATGACTCCCATCTCGATCTTCCCATCATCAACCACGATCATGATCGCCTAGAAGCGATCGAATTGCCGCCCTTTCAAGCAGCGATCGAGTCGGGGGTTGATAGTATTATGTCAGGCCATCTGTTAATTCCCGCTTGGGATGCCGAATTTCCCGCCACTCTTTCCTCGAAAATTCTCGGGGAAAAACTGCGCCAAAATCTCGGTTTTCAGGGTTTAATCGTCACCGATGCCCTGATTATGGGAGGAGTAACCAAAATTGCCAGCGCTGCCGCCCTAGTAGTGAGGGCGGTACAGGCGGGGGCTGATATACTATTAATGCCCCCCGATCCGATCGAAGCGATCGAAGCTGTGTATAGTGCCGTGCAAGCGGGTACAATTAGCGAAGCGAGAATTAATGATTCTTGGCAGCGTATTCAACGAGCAAAGGAAAAATTAGGGCAAAGACAGCCATTCTTAGAATCCTTAAGCAGTTTAGCGGCACCGCAAGCTCTAGAGATTGTCAGGGATATTTTAAAAGATTCCCAAACAGTTAGCGGTAATTTACCGATTAAAGCTACTCAAGGCCGCAATTTAATCATTATCGATGATTTACTCAACTGTGACTTTCTCGATCGCTCTTGTCCGGCGGTGACAATTCCCCGACAATGGGGTTATCAAACCCAAATAATCGACCGTAGTACCTTTAATCAGTCCCTCGTCTCCCCAGAAACGACTCTCCTACAAGTATTTATCCGTGGTAATCCTTTTCGGGGTAGTGCCGGATTAAGCGACGAAACGAAAGCTATCTATCAAGCTTTGCTGAAAACTGGACAAATTCAAGCATTGATTATTTATGGTAGTCCCTACGTTTTCCAGTGGTTTCGTCAACAAAGCGGAGAAATTCCCTATCTTTTCAGCTACGGACAACAACCAAGCGCCCAAAAAATTGCCCTAGAAACTATTTTTGAGGGGCCCACTAGCGGCGAAAATCAGACCGATACTTTCGTTTAAGGGCAAAAATTGCCTAGTAACCATTGGGCAATGCGATCGGAGGCACCGGCCGCTCCCATTCTCTGACGACCATTAAAGGCGATTTCTTGCCACTTTGGGGGATTTTGTAATAAATATTCTAACTTGTCTGCCACTGACTCGGCACTATCGCCCAAGAGAATTGAACAGCCTAATAAACGCTGTTGCAGTGTGGCAAAATGAGCAGTAAACTGTGGTCCAGATCCCGCAATTGTGATCGCCGGTTTACCCAAACCGACGAACTGTTCCGTGGCAGTTCCCGCCATGGCGATCGCTAAATGGCAACGGCCTAAATATTCGGCGTAATCCCTTTGAGAAATAGTTATAAATACCTCTTGACAAATAAACTTATTTGTGCTATGTTCTCCCCAACCCTGGGAAGTTAAAGCAGCCGTAAAAGATTCTAGGGGGAGGGAAGGAGCGATCGCCGCCAAAAATTCCAGCTTGTAATCGGGAAAACGGCCGATAATGGCCGCCACAGCTGCGAGAATTTGCTGCCAATTGTGGAGAGATTCGGGAAAGCGCGAACCGGGTAGTAGCAGAATAGTTAGGCAATCTTGGGGAAAATCGCCCGTTATTGCGGGTAAAAGGTCATCCATCATCGGATTACCCCCATCGACAACGGCAATTGACCACTGTTGTAAAATTTTGCTAGTTAAACTATCCCGGGGAAAAACTCCCCGACAGCGAGGATGAGCCATTAACCAGCGTTCCCAGGGATAATAGTAGGAACCCCAGAGGCGATCGATCATCGAGCTACTATCTAACCATCCCTGCTCATCCCGGAGATAGTATTCCGATTTAGCCGTTCCCACAAAAGCATAATCTGTCTCGCTCAACCAAGCAAGGGCCAGGGGTAAGATATCTCCCACTGCGACAATTTTTCCCCCTTCTTGGCCCCAATTTCTGACCAGACGGTATTGACGGGAGGTTAATCCTAATAATCCCTCCCGCAGATCTCGCCATAATTGTTTGACATCCCCAGTGATAAAACCCCCAGAGGGCATTTTTTGACCTCGATCGAGAAGGGGAATCCCCAGACGAGTATAAGCATAACCGTTACCCACTAGGGGTAAAGCAGTAATATCCGGACAGTGGGGAGATGATTGCAGTCTTTTGATAATCCGGATCGCGATCTCATCTTCACCGTGGCCATTACTCAAAAATAATAATTTCACTGTTTTTCTTAACTTCTAGCTTAAAGTCCTAAACTTCGGTTGTTTTATTACCTTCGACCCTAGACAATGCTGATGGTTAGGGAACCATCAATTTTATAAAAGCAGTTAACCAACTCCCATTTAGTCTAATCTACCAGAAGGTTTCGCCGATCGCTTATCTCTGTCTTGATAACGACCATTTGACCAAAGGTAAGACTAAGAGATAAGAGATTAGTTTAACTGCTTTTATTTTTCTCGATCAAAAGACCAAATTTTGCCCCCCAGAGCCAAGGATGTCAGAAAGCTGCTCTGATCGCTATATTAAAATCAGTGGTTAATTGGCATCCTAGCGGGAAAAAATGATTATCGACTTGCCTGATCGAGAAGCTACTGTCAATTTAGGGGAAAAACTGGGGCAAACCTTGGCCCCCGGCAGTGTAATTTTATTAAAAGGTGATTTGGGAGCGGGAAAAACCACCTTAGTACAGGGAATTGGCCTAGGATTGGGCATTCAAGAGCCTATAGCTAGTCCTACCTTCACCCTCGTTAACGAATATAGCGAAGGCCGCCTTCCTTTGTATCATTTGGATTTGTATCGTTTGCAGGGTCAAGATATCGAGGCCCTGTACCTAGAAAATTATTGGCAGGGAATCGAGGTGGATTTAGGGATAGTGGCGATCGAATGGTCAGAACGTTTAACTTTTTTGCCGGAAAATTATCTAGAGATTACTTTACTCGATCGAGGCGCTCAGGGACGAGGAGCGCTCCTCAATTTTGTCGGTGGGGAGGAAAAAAATAGCGACCCCACAGGAATCGCCATCAGCACTTGACTCTTTAAGCAATCAAACTTTAGCGGTAACTCTGGGCATCTAAGATAGATGTTGGGTTCGATCCCCCCTTAATCCCCCCTTGATAAGGGGGGAACTGATAGTTTTTAACATCTAAGTAGGTGGGTGGAATTAAATATAAAATGAACGTAGGTTGGGTTGAAGCATGAAACCCAACGCCCGCATGGGTTACGCTACCGCTAACCCATCCTACAAATAATTGTGCCTACCTACTTAACTACTTATAAGATGTAAAAAATAACTATTTTTTCACCTTTAATTTGCCGTTCTCACGGGGAAAATATCCGCTTTTCAGAGATATAATACTAAAAAAATCGGCAATTTTTGCTAATTTCACACTATCTTTAGATTTATCTGCTATCTTGATGTCTGATCGGTTTTGGCAGTGGTTGACCCTTTCCTCTCCTAGGGAATCGTGAAAATACAAAAGAGGCGATCGAGTGCTAATTAGGGCTTGCTGAATAATGGTAAAACCCTTGTGGGTTAAGACTTTTAGAGTTTTTGTAAATCAAAAAGTACCAGATATGGGAGTGATCGGGGGGAAAATTCAGGGACTTTTTCCCTGAAAATTAGGTAATTGACCCCTTCA
>NZ_JBHFLL010000294.1:0-43908 GCF_041928595.1 Microcystis sp. BLCC-F209 | reverse complement strand
AGGGTTGCGCTTGCTTTGGTTTAACCTGAGCGACTTAGTTTTTGCTGCGCTTTTTTCTGGCTTGAGATTTTAGGTTCGACAGCAACTCCTTGATTGTTTTTTGAGTTACCCCTTGACAATCAAGACAGTCGCTACGTTCATTTTATATTTAATTACACCCACCTACTTACCTAATTTTTAGGGAAAAAGTCCCGGAATTTTCCCCCTGATCACTCCCATACCTGGTACTTTTTGATTGACAAAAAGTCTAAAAGTCTTACCCAACAAGGTTTTTAGATTTATTCAGCAAACCCTAATTATCTGATTGCTTAAAAACTAGACAGTTGTTCGGCAATAATAGATACTAACTTATCCACTGCTCCTGCTTGCCCACGCACTGCCCGCAATTTTTGCCGGATAGCCTCTAATTGTTCGGGATTTTCTAACCAAGATCTAGCCATATTTGCCACTTCTTCTGGTTGTAATTCCCCCAATAATTCTGGAACAATTTCGGCACCAGCCCAAATATTTGGCCAAGCATATAAACGTTTTTTTCGCAACATATAGAGATTAATTATCTTAGCAAATAAAGAACCCACCCCCGGCAGTTGGGCTAATAAACCGGGTAAACCGTCCCAAGTTCTCATCGCATCTAGTTGCTGAGTCGGTAGTAAAATAATCATCGGGATTGCCAGCGCCCCTAATTCGGCAGTATTAGCACCCACCGTCGTTAAAGCTAAATGACAGCGAGAAAGCTGGTTATGGGCGGGAAAATCGGTAATTAGGTCAACTTTTACCCCCTTAGCTGTTTCTAAATAGGGTTTTTCTCCGTTTTTTAATTGGGCAGCACTCCAACCGGTTTTAGTAATCATCGGATTATAGCTAGGATCGGCAAATTTCGCCAAATAAGCTAAATTTAGGGTAGGAGCGACGGGAATTAAGAATTTAGTCCGGGGAGCCTGCGCGTGTATCTTTTCGGCAATGGCTAGGGTTAGGGGTACACCCTGAGCTAATTTCGAGGGTTTGGAACCCGGGAGAAGTGCAATTAAGGGATCGTCATCGGGGGTGATAGCAGTGGGCAAATCCACCATTAAATCGCCGATAACAGTAAATTTATGCTGATATTGTTGGGGAATATTATTTAATACACTTGTATTCATTACGGCAAAGCGATCGATCCCCCGATACCAACGCGCTTCCCATTCCCCATAGATAACGCTGCGATAACCCAAACGTTTACCGATGGTGAGGGCAAAAAATTGATCGCCCCCTAAAAATAAAACGATGCCCTTGGGATGCCAATCCCAATTATCGGCGGTTTTTCCCCAGAAAAGAAAATTAAAGAAGTTTTCTGGCGACTGGACTCGATCGACCTCTGGATATTTCCTAACCACTTCCGTTTCCGCCCCCATAGAATGGGTACAAGGGGAAAGAATCACCGAAATCCGCAACCGCGATCGATCTTCTGTTAAGTTTTGTCGCAATCTCTTGACAACTGGACGCACCCATGTAGATATTTCTCCCGGACCATTAGAGAGAATGAGAAGATCAACAGGAGAATCAAACATGATAAGTGGTGAGGTAGGAAGTTTTCCTTTTGGCGAGTTAGTATTCAGGAGTCAGGAGATAGGAGATGTGCTTTTATTTATTCTCCCCGTCTCCCCAATTCATCATTCATCATTCATAATTGATCATTCCCCACAACGCACAGGAAGTGGTTTTCCCTGTTGGGGTGTTGCCTAGTTGCCATGGAATAAAGAACGAATCGCCTGATGTTTAGGGTGATCAAATTCTGGGGGAACCTTGCGGGTATCGGTAATCAACCAATCCAAGGCTGCCGCTTCCACATCGATCGCCGCGCCGGTTTTATCAACACAGTAGCGCCCAAAGACCAACTTATCCACCAAACGCGCCCCTGAACCGAGGCGAGAATATTCAAAAATAACGCTATTATCCACCGTCGCGCCGCCACAAATCCAACAATTCGGGCCAATCATACTCGGACCGACAATTTTCGCTCCGTCCTCAATGCGCGTCATTGCCCCAATGTACACAGGTCCGGTGATATCGACTCGATCCCAGTTTACCCCCACATTTAAGCCCGTGTAGATGCCAGGTTTAACTTCGATGCCGGGGATAGCAACATTTTTAATTTTCCTGGATAACACCCCGCGAATTGCCTGCCAGTAGTCGGGGACTTTACCGATATCCACCCATTCAAAATCCATGTTTAAAGCGTAGAAAGGCGCACCTTTAGCGACTAATTGGGGGAATAACTCGCCCCCGATGTCGTATTTACTATTAGGGGGAATAAAATCAATGATTTCTGGCTCAAAAATATAGATACCCGTGTTAATGCAGGTACTCAAAGCTTCATCGATGGCCGGTTTTTCTTGGAAACTGAGAATCTTTCCCTCCTCGTCGCTAACTACCACCCCATAACTGGATACTTCCTCTCTGGGGACGGTTTTGGTGACAATAGTGGCGAGCGCTCCTTTTTCTCGATGCCATTTAACGGCTGCGGTTAAATCGAGATCGATCAGCGCATCACCACAGAGAACCACAAAGGTATCGTCAAAAAAGGGATTAAAATCTTGAATTCGTCGTAAACCGCCCGCCGATCCGAGGGCATCACCGATTAACTTGCCCTCTTCGATTCTACCCTCGAAAGAATAGCCGATATGCACCCCAAAACGCTGACCATCACGGAAATAACTCTCAATTTCTTCGGCTAAATGACTGACATTGACCATGATCTGATCGAAGCCATGCTGTCGCAACAGTTCCAACAAAAACTCCATCACCGGCTTTTGTAAAATCGGGATCAGCGGTTTGGGGATCGTATGGGTAATCGGACGGACGCGAGTTCCTTTGCCTGCCGCCAAAATCATGGCTTTCATCGATGTTTATTTCCTTTTGCGATCGAGGTTTGTAGTTAAATCATGCCTAGTGTATCATTACCGGCTCGGAATCAGTGGTTATCGATCCTCTTGACCATTAGATCAACCTAGACTCCTTGCCTAATTTTTCCAACAATCCGGTTAACCGCAAGCAGTCTAGGCGAAAAATGGCGAGCAAAAATTTGACTACTTGAGATAGTAAAAAGCGATTTCTTTCTCCTTGAGAGGGGCAAAATCGGCGGCTAACAACAGCTGATTTAATTCCTCTTGGGGGATATGTTTGGCCCCGATGCGGACAATTCGCGATCTCATCGTGTTAGATACTCCGCTTCTTTGTCGTCCTGCTTCCAAACCCATGACCCGGTGATAAAGTTCCAATTTTGCCTGGGGAATTGGGGAACCATCAAAATCAATGCCATTAGCGATCGCCACATCGATGGCATCAGCACCCGTAGTCGTGGTTAAATTAGTTTCGATGGACATAAAGATAATATAAAAGATCGTTGCTATTTTATCAGGCGATCGATATCCGCCGCTATGATCAGGAAAGTAATCTTCATTTCTGTGTAACTATGGCTCAATTGCCCACCTATCAACCAAAACAGTTATCCCTAGGCCCCCTAGAAGCGGAAATCCTCAATATTGTCTGGGAATTGGAAACCGTCAGCGTTAAGGATGTCCACGATCGCATTTTAGCCGATCCAGAACGGGAGCTGGCCTATACTTCTGTGACTACGGTACTGCGTCGTTTAACTAATAAAGGCTGGTTAAGTTGTTATAAACAGGGTCGGATTTTCTACTGGAAACCGATGGTTTCTAAGGAACAAGCACAGGCAATTAAAGCCTACGAACAATTACATCGTTTTTTGGCTATTGGTAATGCGGATGTGGTGGCTTCTTTTGCCGATAGTCTCGATACTGCTAGTGTGGAACAATTAAAAGCAATCGCCGCTCGTTTAGATACCCTTCGTCAACAACGGGGAGAACGCTAATGCACAGTTTAATGTTATTACTAGCATTAACTATCGCCATTGGTTTACGTTGGTTTCTGCCCAGCTATCAGCGTCGTTGGCAGACAACGCTATTTTTCTTCCTCTTTCCGCCTTTGCTGCTGTTAATGACAGTTATATCGGTGGTTTGTATGGGCTATCGGGGGCAAATGTTGGGCTATAACTCCAGTTTAATAAGTTACTTTAGTGCTATAATTTGGCTAGTTTTTGCTCTATTTTGTTTGATAAAACTCTCCTATCAAACTTGGCAAACCCATCGGGATTTTAGCAGTTATCCCCTCAAAAAAATCACCGATCAGAAGGCGAGAGTTTTAGCAGTGAATTTTCCCTACAGTGCCAGAGTTGGCTTTTGGAATTCGGAATTAATTGTAACGCAAGGATTATTAAATCTCTTGGATCAAGAACATTTACAAGCAGTTTTAGCCCACGAACAAGCTCACCAAGAATATCATGACACTTTCTGGTTTTTCTGGTTAGGTTGGCTGCGCTCCATGTCTTCTTGGCTGCCCAATAGTGAGAATTTATGGTCAGAATTGGTCTTCTTGCGGGAATTACGCGCCGATAAGTACGCCTCCAGACAAGTGGATTATTTACTATTAGCTGAGTCCCTGCTTTTAGTGGCAGAAAAAGTTAATCAAGTAGCGGAAATAAGTTTTTCCGATAGTTGCTGTGTCGCTCTCAATGATAATTCCTTAAATAATCGTTTATTAGAGAGAATTGAAGCTTTAGTCGATTCAGAAAAACCCGAACTTCCCAGATTTAACTATCAAGTCTGGCTATTGCTTTCCCTCTCCCTCGCTCCTTTCTTACTGTTGCCTTTGCACTCCTAAAAATGACCCTAGAAATTGGACAAAAAGCCCCCGAATTTGCCACCCCCAACCAAAGGGGCGAAATTAGCAATTTAGCAGATTTTGCCGGTCAGTGGTTGGTCTTATATTTTTATCCCAAAGATAACACCCCGGGCTGCACCGCAGAAGCGATCAATTTTACCGCTTTGTCGCCGCAATTTCAGCAATTAAACGCGGTAATTCTAGGAGTTAGTCCCGATTCAGCCAAGTCCCACTGTCGTTTTATTGAAAAACACAATTTAACCATTCAATTATTGAGCGATACCGAACATCAACTGGCGGAAATTTACCAAGTCTGGGGATTAAAAAAATTTATGGGTAAGGAATATATGGGGATTCGACGCTCCACTTTCCTGATCGACCCCCGGGGAAATATTGCCTATATTTGGTCAAATGTCAAGGTAAAAGCCCACGCAGAAGCGGTTTTGAAAAAACTTGAGGAATTGCAGTAGCAAGCCCTCAGTACCGAATATTTACGGGTAGGCAATCGCGCCCTTTCGTGTTAGACTAGAAAAGTTGTCAAAAATCGCACATCTAGGCGATCGGGTGTTTCTAGGAATCTAGAAATCCAGCCCTAGATGGAGGATAAACCCGAAAAGGAGAAAAATATGCCCGTTGTCTCTCTCGCAGAATTGCTAGAGTCTGGGGTTCACTTCGGCCATCAAACGCGCCGTTGGAACCCGAAAATGTCTCAGTACATCTACACTGCCCGAAATGGGGTTCATATCATTGATTTGGTGCAAACTGCCCAATTAATCGAAGAAGCTTACGAATTTGTCCGAGGAGAAGCCGATCGCGGTAAACGCTTTTTATTCATCGGTACGAAACGGCAAGCGGCAGGAATCATCAAACAGGAAGCTTTACGCAGCGGTAGCCACTTCGTTAACCAACGCTGGTTAGGGGGAATGTTAACCAACTGGGAAACCATTCGCGGCCGGGTAGAAAGACTCAAAGAATTAGAAGAATTAGAAAGTAGCGGCGCCCTCGATAGACGACCGAAAAAAGAAGCATCGGTACTGCGTCGGGAATTGGGCAAACTAGAAAAATACCTCGGTGGTATTAAAACCATGCGCCGGCTGCCGGACTTAGTCGTCGTAGTCGATCAGCGTCGGGAATACAACGCTATCCAAGAATGCCAAAAATTGGGCATTCCCATCATCTCCCTCTTGGATACTAACTGTGATCCCGACTTGGTAGATGTGCCGATTCCCGCTAACGATGACGCGATTCGCTCAGTCAAACTAATTTTAGGCAAAATTGGCGATGCGATCATCGAAGGTCGTCGCGGTGGTCAAGCGGCGGTGGAAGAATACGAGGAAGACTACGAGGATGAAACCGAGTACGAGGAAGAAGGTGATTATTCCCAATACGCCGCCGAATTTGCCAGTGGAGACGAGGATAACTAGGGAAAATTAGCTATTGATCGCCGCTAGGTTCGGGGGGAAACTTTCCGGACTTAGCGAGCGGTCAAACCTGCCCCTCTCGTGGCATGATCAATTATAAGCAGTAGGTTAGGAATTTTATGGCAGAAATTACAGCACAACAGGTTAAAGAACTTAGGGAAAAGACCGGCGCCGGCATGATGGATTGCAAGAGGGCGCTGACGGAAAACGCGGGGGATATAACCAAAGCGATCGAATGGTTGCGTCAAAAAGGGATTACTTCCGCCGAGAAAAAAGCCAGTCGGGTAGCGGCAGAAGGGATGATCGGCAGTTACATCCACACCGGCAGCCGCATCGGTGTTTTAGTAGAAGTGAACTGTGAAACCGATTTTGTTGCCCGTCGCGAGGAGTTCAAAAAATTGGTTAATGACGTGGC
Source organism: Microcystis sp. BLCC-F209 (assembly GCF_041928595.1). NCBI lineage: Bacteria > Bacillati > Cyanobacteriota > Cyanophyceae > Chroococcales > Microcystaceae > Microcystis > Microcystis sp. BLCC-F209. The sequence goes on along the minus strand of NZ_JBHFLL010000294.1, from coordinate 37,353 downwards.
CATGCAGATTGCCGCTTGTCCTAACGTCGAATATGTGAAAGTAGCCGATATTCCCGCCGAAATCTCCGCCAAAGAAAAAGAAATTGAGATGGGACGGGACGATTTAGCCAATAAACCCGATAATATCAAAGAAAAAATCGTAGCTGGCCGCATTGAAAAACGTTTGAAAGAACTTTCCTTGCTCGATCAACCCTTTATCCGCGATCAGAACATCAGTATTGACGAATTGCTTAAACAAGCGATCGCAACTTTGGGAGAAAATATTCAGGTGCGTCGTTTCCAACGCTTTGTACTGGGTGAAGGGATCGAAAAAGAAGAAACGGATTTCGCCGCCGAAGTAGCCGCCCAAATGGGACAAAAAGCCCCGGAACCCGTAGCAGCAGCCCCGCAAGTGGAGGAAAAAGCCCCGGAACCGGCAGCGAAGGATAATCCGCCCGCTAAAGGCAAAAAGAAAAAGTAAGTTAAATGAAGATGAATCCGGTGGGGTGCGAGTTTCGTACCCTTTTTGTCTTCAGGGAATTATGAATTAGGAATTAAGTGGGTGGGTGGAATTAAATATAAGATGAACGTGGGTTGGGTTGAAGCATGAAACCCAACGCCTGCATAGTTTACCCTACCGCTAACCCATCCTAAAAATAATTGTGCCTCCCTACTTACTACTTATCGATGATGATTAAATTTGCTGCTGAAGACTATCTAGTTGTAGTTGTTGATGATGTCAGTAAAAATCGGCAATTAGCGCTGGATATTCTTGATTCTGCTGGTTATGCCACCATTTGTGCTAGTACTGTTAAACAGGCAATAGAACGAGTAAAAACTGCTAATCCTGACCTAATTCTTCTTGACTTAATGATGCCAGAGATGGGGGGTATAGAAGTTTGTCAAAGGCTAAAAAGTGACACTTTGTACGCTCATATACCGATTATCTTTATGACAGCTAGTAACGAAAAAAAAGATATTCTCAATGCTTTTGATTTTGGGGCTGTGGACTATGTAAATAAACCCTTTCATAGTTGGGAACTGTTAGCCAGAGTTAAAATTCATTTAGAACTGAGAAAAACGCAAGAAGATCTGAAAAATATCAATTCTCAACTAGAAAAGCTAGTTAGAACTGATAGCCTAACTGGGGTAAATAATCGTCGAGAGATCCTCGCCTTGGGCGAGAAAGAATGGCAAAGATGTGGTCGTTATCATCGTTATTTTTCGCTTTTACTCATCGATATCGACCATTTTAAACATATTAACGATACCTTTGGTCATCTCCTAGGGGACAAAACTTTAATTACTGTCGCTGGGGCAATTAAAAACTGTCTGCGTCAAGTGGATAGTTTTGGACGCATTGGGGGCGAGGAATTTGTCGCTATTCTCCCAGAAACTAATCTTGAAGATGCTGCTACCACAGCCCGGCGCATTTGTCAAGTAATTAACCAGCTAAATATTGAAATTGATCGACAAAAAGTACGAGTTACTGCTAGTATTGGTGTGGCCACATTTAGCCCTGAAGATAATAATCTAGCAGCGGTGATCGAGCGGGCAGATCGTGCCATGTTCGCCGCTAAAAATCAAGGTAGAAATCGGGTTATTGTCGCTAAAACAGTATGAAAAATTTGTTATTTATTCTTGGTTTTTTGCTCTTGGGTGTAGCCCCAAGTTTGAGCGCCGATCTCGATACGATTATACGTCGGGGAAAATTAATTGTTGCTGTCAAAAATAATCTCCCTCCCCTCGCTTTCCTTGATGCTCAGGGTAATCTGCAAGGATTGGAAATCGACATCGCTAAACGTCTAGCTAAAGAAATTCTCGGTTCTGACAGTGCTATTATTCTTAAGCCCGTTAGTAATCAAGAACGTTTACAGGTGGTTATTGATGATCGGGTGGATTTGGCGATCGCTCGTGTGGCGATTACTGCCGCACGTCAGCGTCTCGTGGATTTTAGCCCCTTTTATTACCTCGATAGCAGCGGTTTTGTGACGAAAAACCCGCAATTTCAGCGTTTAGAAGACCTAGCTAACTCTAGAATTGCGGTACTCAACGGCTCGACAACAATCGCCCTTGTGCGTTCCAATTTACCTAACGCTATCCTGCGCGGGGTTGCTTCCTATCAAGAAGCTTTAAATTTACTGGAAACGGGGGAAATAGACGCTTTTGCGGCTGATAATAGCCTTTTAACTGGTTGGGTGCAGCAATTCCCCAATTATCGTCAATTACCGATCCAGTTGGGGGCGATCGCTCTAGGAGTGGTTCTCCCTAAAGGTTTACAGTACCAAAGTCTCCGAGAACGCGTCAACCAAGCGATCGAGCGACTAGAATCCACCGGCTGGTTATTAGAACGGGTGAACTATTGGGGCTTACCCCGGAGAATTCGGGAAATGGGGAGATAGGGTGATGGGAGTGGGAATTATGAATTATGAATTATGAAGTGGGGAGTGGGGAGCAGGGAGTGGGAATTATGAATTATGAATTATGAAGTGGGGAGTGGGGAGTGGGGGGGTGGGGAGAAGGGAGTTTTTTGCTGTGAACAGTGAACAGTGAACTGAAAACTCACATCTGATCACTGATTACTGATCACTGACTAAATCCTGCTATAATCTGATGGAATAAGTATAAAAATATTAATTGATCGATCGCTAATTATGGAAGATACCCTGCCGCTTATTTACGTTTCTGGATTGCTAATTTTCGTGATTGGTTTAGGAATTTTTGTCATCGTGCAAATCGTTAAAACCCGTCGAGTGGAAGGAACCTTTAACAAGCTACAAAAGAAATTGCAAAAAGAAAAAGGTACAGCTAAAGAATACTATGAATTAGGAAGTCTGTATCTCGATAAAAAACTCTATGTTCAAGCCTTGAGTTTACTACAAAAGGCTTTAAAAATCTCCGAGGAAGAAAGCATCGAACCAGAAAATCAAGCCCTAATCTACAATGCGATCGGTTTTTCCTATTTTGCCCAAGAACAATTAGAATTAGCGATTCGTAACTACAAAGAAGCCATTAAACTTTATCCTCAATACTCGATCGCCCTCAATAATCTTGGCAATGTTTACGAAAAGAAACAAATGGCTAAGAAAGCTCTCGAAACCTACGAAGAAACTCTCAAATTTGATCCTAATAATACCGTAGCGAAAAAGCGAGCCGAATCCCTGCGTAAACGCTTCGCCGAATCGAAATAGTTTTGACTACTATCAAATTCTTTTTAGAGATCGAAGAATCTTCGATCTCTTTCTTTATTTCAAGCCATAAAACACCACGATTAAAACTGGGGTTAAAATCGTCAAAATTAAATTTAGGGGCGCACCCAAACGGGTAAAATCGAGGAATTTATAGCCGCCGGGAGCATAAACCATGGTATTAGTTTGATAGCCAATTGGTGTTAGATAACTATTAGAAGCGGCAAAGGTGACAGCATACATAAAAGCCAAAGGATTTAAACCCAAAGTTTTCGCCACTTCCACTGCGACGGGAATCATTAACACCACGGCGGCGTTATTAGAGAGAATTTCAGTTAAAACTGAGGTAATTAGATAGAAGAAAACTAAGATCCAAAACCCGGAAAGATGACCGCCGATAGCCACTAAATTATCTGCCAACCATTTAGTCGTTCCCGAGTTATCCATGGCAGTACCCAGGGGAATCAAACCCGCTAATAAAAAGATAATATCCCAACGAATGGAACCATAGACTTCCCCGGGTTTTAGACAGCCAGTAATTACCATTAAAACCACCCCAACTAAACTGGTGACGAGAATTGGTTGAATATCAAAAGCGGCAATAATAATCACTAACAAAGTAATTATTATTGCAATAATCCCCTTATCCTTTCGCAGGGATTCGATATCTTTTTCTTCTAAGACTAATAATTCTCGCGTGGTCTGTAAACCAATAAAACTCTGTTTTGGTCCCTGAACTAAGAGCAAATCGCCAAACTTTAAAGGAATTTTACCTAATCTTCCTTGCAGTAATTCCGAACCACGCCGAATCGCCAAAACCGTTGCGTTATAACGCTGACGGAATTTTAAATCTTTTAAAGTTGTCCCAATTAAACGGGAATTAGAGAGAATCAAAACCTCCGCTAATTTTTCCTCACCTGTAGTAATTACCGATTCAATATCTCCTTGGTGAAATTTGACATCGGCAAAGATTTCTAAGCCCCGTTCATCTTTGATTTTTAATAGTTCTTCCCGACTACTGTGAACGATTAAAATATCGCCAGCATTGAGAACTTTATCGGCTAAAGGTTGGGGTAAATGTACCTTATTTCTGATTAATTCCAACACATCAAAATCAAACTTTCTTTGTAGTCCACTTTCGGATAAAGTTTGACCGATAAGATTAGAACGAGGGCTAATAATTACCTCACTCAGATATACTTTAGAACCGTAATCATCGTCTAAAAATTCCCCCGTGGAAGATTTGCGATCTGGTAATAATTTCGGGGCAAAAATTGTTAGATAAATCAAACCTGCTAAAAAAGTTACTAATCCTAAAGCAGTGAACTGAAATAAACTAAATTCCCCATAACCCAGCTTGGCAGAAATACCACTAGCGAGAATGTTAGTCGAAGTTCCCACCACGGTAATCATCCCCGCTAAAACCGTGGCGTAGGAAAGGGGAATTAATAACTTAGAAGGGGAAATTTTTTGTTTTTTACACCAATCTTCAACGATAGGTAAAAAGATCGCCACCACTGCCGTGTTATTAATAAAAGCACTAATCGGCCCCACTAATGCCCCTAGGACAAATACCTGTTGGTGGGGACTTTTGCCCCCCCAAACCAGCAAGCGATCGCGAATTACTTGAATCACTCCCGTGCGGGTAATTCCGGCACTAAGCACAAACATCGCCATCACTGTCACCGTGGCAGAATTACTAAATCCGGCGATACCTTCTTCGGGAGTAACTAAACCCAAAAGAATCAGGACAATCGCCACGCATAAAGCGGTTAAATCTACCGGTAGCCATTCCGCCACGAAAGCGACTAAAGCAACGACTAAAACCGTTAAAGTCAGAATAATTGGTGTTGGCATTGATTTATTTTTTCGTCATGAACCAGCGAATAAATAACTTCTCCAACTCGATCCAAACAAACATTAAGGCACTAAATCCAAAACAGATTAACAATTCCGTGCCACTAATCCATTGAGTACCGAAGAAGCTTTGTAGAGGAGGAGCATAAATTAACAACAATTGTAGGATCGTTGTCAAGCCCACGGCGGCAATAATGTAAGGATTAGAGAAGGGATTCATTTGCACAGCTAACTGGGTATGGGAACGCACCGCTAAAGCATGACCCATTTGTGCTAAACAGAGGGTAGTAAATACCATGGTTTTCCAGCGTCCAGGATCTCCGATTTCGGGGGTTGCCTGAGTATATTGGTAAGCCCAAGCCATCATAATAATGGTCAGAATCGCAAACACCACACCGATGCGAATCATATACCAACCCAAACCGCGAGCGAAAATGCTTTCCCGGGGGCTAAAAGGTGGACGTTTCATCACATTAGGTTCAGCGGGTTCCATTGCCAGAGCCAGAGCCGGTAAACCGTCAGTAACAAGGTTCATCCAGAGGATTTGCAAGGGAGAAAGGGGTACACCGCCCATACCGATTAAAGGAGCCGCAGCAATCGTTAAAACCTCGCCAATATTACTGCCGAGAATGTATTTGATAAAGCGCCGAATGTTACTGTAAACCACGCGCCCCTCTTCGGTGGCGGCGACGATGGTGGCAAAATTATCATCCAGCAAAATCATATCGCTGGCTTCTTTGCTGACATCGGTTCCGGTAATGCCCATGGCGATGCCGATATCCGCTTGTTTTAGTGCCGGAGCATCATTGACTCCGTCCCCCGTCATGGCGACGAATTTACCCTGTTTTTGCAGGGCTTGTACGATTCTCAGCTTATGTTCAGGAGAAACGCGAGCATAGACGCTCACACCATCTACCTCTCCCTCTAGGTCATTCTGAGACATTTTTTCTAATTCTTTCCCCGTGATTACTCGCTCCCCGGCAGCAGCAATGCCCAATTCACTGGCGATCGCCTTAGCCGTTAATTGGTGATCTCCAGTAATCATAATCGGACGAATTCCCGCTTGACGACAGAGAGCAACCGCTTCTTTAACTTCTTTGCGGGGTGCATCGAGCATTCCCACCAATCCCAACCAAACCAGGGATTGTTCCTCACTATCTTCTCTTTCCGCTTCTGGCACTTCTGTCATCGGTTTATAGGAAAAACCTAAGACTCGTAGGCCATTACCCGCCATTTCGTCATTTTGTGCCAAAATACGGCTTCTTTGTTCAGATGTTAAGGGTTGACTTTCCGCCCCAACTTGGATCAGAGAACAACGTTCGAGAATTAATTCCGGTGATCCTTTGGTAAACATTAAATAGGCAGAATCCCCCAAACCTAACTGGGCATTCTCACAGATTACTGACATTCTCTTTCGTTCGGAAGAAAAGGGAAATTCGCCTAAACGAGGGCTTTTTGGTGCCAATGCTTCCCGATATAGTCCTCCTTTACCCGCTAACGTCAGTAAAGCTCCCTCGGTGGGATCGCCTAAAATTAACCATTCTTGCTCTTTATTTTGCAAAAGTGCATCATTACACAGCACACAAGCCGTTAAAATTGCCTGTAGTTCGGGATCACTTTCACTAGCACCATTAAACTCACCGATGGGCGCGTAACCTTCCCCCGTGACAGTAATTGTCTGCTCGGAGGTATTGACTTTCTGCACCACCATTTTATTTTGAGTTAAAGTTCCAGTTTTATCGGAGCAAATCGTCGTTACCGAGCCTAAGGTTTCCACTGCCGGCAATTTACGGATTAAAGCTTGTCTTCTCACCATTCTTTGGGTTCCAATTGCCAATGTCACCGTTACCACTGCCGGTAAACCTTCGGGGACAACAGCCACAGCCATACTGAGGGAGGTTTCGAGGAATGATTCAAAAAACTGCCAACCGAAGCGAATTACGCCCCCAAGCACGACTACAGCCACTAAAGCTAGGGAACCACTCACTAAAACGTTACCTAACTGCGACATTCGCTGTTGTAGGGGAGTTGGTTCACTTTCTACTCCTTGCAACATGGCGGCGATTTTACCGATTTCCGTATCCATTCCCGTCTTGGTAATCGCCACTTTCCCGCGCCCCTGTACTACTTCCGTACCCTGATAGACGAGGTTAATGCGATCGCCCAAAGAGGCATCTTCTGGTAAAACCTTCTGTGCTTGTTTATTCACCGATTCCGCTTCCCCCGTGAGGGCAGCTTCGCGGATTTGCAGGTTTTGTGCTTCTAATAATCTGCCATCGGCGGCAATTTGTACCCCCGCTTCCAGTAACATGATATCCCCGGGGACAAGTTCCTTGGCCGCCACTTCAAAGGTGCTACCATTACGAATAACCCGGACTTTCGGCGAGGATAACTGCTTAAGGGCCGCTAATGCCTTTTCTGCCCGACTTTCCTGTAAATATCCTAAAATACCGTTTAAAATAACAATTGTAAAAATAGCGATTGCGTCTTTGGGAAATTCCCCTTTTTTCAGGTCCAAAACTGCTGAAACCACCGCCACGCCAATCAGCATCACTAACATAATGTTAGTAAACTGTTCCCATAAAATCATTAACGGGCTACGTCCCCCCGTTTCTTTTAGTTCATTTAACCCGTAAATATCTTTTCTTTTAACAATTTCCGCCTCGATTAAGCCGGTTTCCCCATTGGTTCTCAGTATTTCTAGGGTTTGTTCCCCAGTTAAATTATGCCAAGCACGATTATTCTCTATTTCCGAGACTTGAGGTGACGTAGTGGGAAAAGTCATAGCGATCGATTGAAGAGGGTGTACGCGTGAACTAAAAAGGTAAGCGAATTAAGCTAATTACATATCACAATATCAGTTATCAGTTATCAGTGACCAGTTATCAGTTATCAGTGACCAGTTATCAGTTATCAGTGACCAGTAAGCAGTCAGCAGTTATCAAGGAAGTGGGGAGGGGTAATTATGAATTATGAATTATGAATTATGAAGTGGGGTGTGGGCTTCGCCCGTGAGCTTTTGTCGAACGCTGAACTCAGGCCGAGGTCCGAACGGGTGTGGGGAAATGGGGAGAATAAATAAAAATAATCTCCTGTCTCCTACCTTTTGCCTCCTGCCCCCTGCCTTCTCGACAATCTGAAAAAAAATGTAACGAAATGTGAAGTATAATAGCGAATGTGATAAAGACAAGACATTAGAGAGTAGATAGGAAACGATGCGAGTTGCGATCGCTGGTGCGGGACTAGCCGGATTATCTTGTGCGAAATACCTGGTCGATGCGGGACATACGCCCATCGTACTGGAACGTCGCGATGTATTAGGGGGAAAAATTGCCGCTTGGAAAGATGCCGATGGGGACTGGTACGAAACCGGTTTACATATCTTCTTTGGTGCTTATCCCAATATGCTGCAATTATTCAAAGAATTGGGCATAGAAGATCGCCTACAGTGGAAAGAACACTCGATGATCTTCAATCAGCCGGAAAAACCGGGGACCTATTCGCGGTTTGACTTCCCTGATATTCCCGCCCCAATTAACGGTATTGTTGCCATTCTCCGCAATAACGATATGTTAACTTGGGAGGAAAAAATTAAATTTGGACTCGGTTTAATCCCTGCCATTGTTAAAGGCCAAAGTTACGTTGAGGAGATGGATAAATATTCTTGGTCGGAATGGTTAGAGAAACAAAACATCCCCCCTAGGGTAGAAAAAGAAGTGTTTATCGCTATGTCGAAAGCCCTAAACTTTATCGATCCTAACGAGATTTCCGCCACGATTCTACTAACAGCCCTCAACCGCTTTTTACAGGAGAAAAACGGCTCAAAAATGGCTTTTCTCGACGGTTCACCCCCGGAAAGACTCTGCCAACCTTTAGTCGATTACATCACCGCTAGAGGTGGCGAAGTGCGCTTGAATGCCCCTTTAAAAGAAATTCTGTTAAATGAAGATGGCACAGTTAAAGCCTTCTTAATGCGCGGTTTAGACGGTGGGGAAGATTATCTTTTTGCCGCCGATCTTTACGTTTCGGCGATGCCTGTAGATCCTTTAAAAGTTTTGATGCCTAAGCGATGGCAAGAAGATAAATTCTTTCAAAAATTAGAAGGATTAGAAGGAGTTCCCGTCATCAATTTACACCTCTGGTTTGATCGCAAACTAACCGACATCGATCATTTATTATTCTCCCGTTCGCCTTTACTCAGTGTTTATGCTGACATGAGCAACACCTGTAAAGAATACGCTAACCCCGATCGCTCGATGTTAGAATTAGTTCTCGCTCCCGCTCAGGATTGGATTACTAAATCCGATCAAGAAATTATCGCCGCGACGATGAAAGAATTAGAAAAACTCTTTCCCCAACATTTTACTGGCGATAATCCCAGTCAATTGTTAAAATATCATCTGGTGAAAACTCCTCGATCAGTTTATAAAGCCACCCCTGGCCGACAAGCTTATCGACCTTCCCAGAAAACTCCGATCGAGAATTTTTATCTCGCCGGTGACTATACCATGCAAAAATATTTAGGAAGCATGGAAGGAGCGGTTTTATCAGGAAAATTAGCGGCAGCAGTGATCAGCAAAGATCACCCCGCAGCACCGCTAAACCCGAATAAAACCCAATCCACACCAGTGTCCAGCGCTCGTTAATTCTCTGGCTAGGGACTAATGACGAAAATGGCCTTGAGTGAGACAATGCTATATCATTAGCCACAGTTCGCCGTTAATCTAAGTCAATCATTCCGCCCCAGCAGAATGCTCCAATTGCCAAAACCGACCCACCCCACCAAACCCCTCGTCTCCCTTGCGGAGTCCTACGAACTCTGTCGCCGGATTACAGAGAAGTATTCCAAAACGTTTTATCTCGGTACTCTCCTGATGCCGAAAGCAAAACGTCAAGCGATCTGGGCAATTTATGTCTGGTGTCGTCGTACCGATGAACTGGTCGATGGACCCCAAGCCCGGTTAACTACCCCTGAAACCCTTGATTTATGGGAAAAACAGCTAGAAACCGTCTTTTCTGGGGTTGCCCTTGAGGATGCCGATGTTGCTCTCGTGGATACTCTAGAAAAGTTCCCCATGGATATCCAACCCTTTCGGGATATGATCGCCGGGCAACAGATGGATCTCTATCGCAGTCGTTATCAAACCTTTGATGAACTAAAACTGTACTGCTATCGGGTGGCGGGAACGGTGGGGTTAATGTCCAGCGCAGTCTTAGGATTGGAGGATGGCGATCGCTCTGCTCCTTGGCGACGCCATCAAAGCGTCTATATTCCCCAAGAAGAAGCGATCGATCTCGGTATTGCCAATCAATTAACCAATATTTTGCGGGATGTGGGGGAAGATGTCCATCGTGGCCGGATTTATCTACCTTTAGAGGATTTAGAGCGTTTTCACTACAGCGAAGACGATTTACTCAAAGGGGTTAATGATGACCGTTGGAAGGCGTTAATGCGCTTCCAAATTGAGCGGGCCCGTTATTACTACGATTCCGCCGAAAGGGGGATCCGCGCCCTTAATCCCGATTCCCGTTGGCCGGTTTGGGCGGCTTTACTGCTTTATCAAGGCATTTTAGACGTAATTGAAGCAAATAATTATGATGTCTTCGCCCGTCGTGCCTTCGTGCCTTTACCCAAGAAAATACTCTATCTACCCGTGGCTTGGTTGCGATCGCAAGCGTTATAAAAACGCGACGGGTTTTGTCGCTTACCGACTCCACCCGTCAAATCTTACCTAGGTTGGGCTTTTTCAGCGTGATTTAGGAGTCACCAACCAGAAAGGTCCAGTTTCCGTGCAGGGAACATCTCGATCGGTGTCGTAAACCACAAGACCATCTTGCCGATCCAAAACCAAGGCCTCTCCTAGACGGACGTAGGATATAAATGGGCCAAGATAGCGGACAACAGGCTCATCACTACAGGCTGGCAATACCCGATCGTTAAAATACTCCCACCCCACATCCTCGACGCTTTCATAGTAGCGGATGCTGAGATCGTCGATCACTTTCCCCGGAAAGCGGTCTTGGATAGCTGACCGGAGAAATTCTGGCAGCGGTCGATCGGGCGATAATAATATTCCAGATTTCATGGCTTTTCCCCCTAAAACTAAAGGAAGCGGGAAACTCTGACAAATGCCGTCCCGATCGGAACTATTGGCTTCCGCTCTCCACCTGGCCAATTTTTTACTAGGTATGGAAGCCAGCGCAGGGAGTCCCTTTGTATTTATTGTAACAAATTTCTCCGCAAAGGTTCAGGGCGATACGGTGAGAACAGTTTTTCTTGATTTTTCGTTACAAAGATTGACAAATTTATGCTTTTATTTTGGCGATAATAATAATTACCCGGCGACAAGCCCGAAAAAATAATGGAAATAGGGAAAGACGGACGAGGCTGGGACTAACTAACTGGCAATAATGATAGCGAGAAAAGAAGTAGTTTAGTAGTGCCGAATTCTCGTTCCCGATCATTTAGGAGGTAGGAAAGATGACAATTTATGTCACCCGCGAGGGATATAAACTGGTGGCCGATTCCCCACTGGAATTGGTGGAAAAATTACAACAATGTCAGGGTACAATGACGGAAACAAGACAGGACTTCATGACTCGGATGGCCAAGAAGATGGTGGCCAGCCAAGGCGTTACCGTTCCTATCACCGATCCGGAGAATTTTATCGCCGAGCTAATCCACAACGATTTTCTCAGCGTGGTGGACAGTATTGATGGCTGAAAGTCGGCCGGGGAATTGGCGGCAAAACTTAGCCCCTAGGGTTCCTAACACTCAACCCCACTACCCTAGGTCAAAAAGCAAAATTTCCGAGTCTTCTAGGGATTGAATAGCCAAAGAGGTTTCGTCGCTAATTGCCGCTCCATCCCCCGCTCGTAAATGCACGCCATTCACGGTTATTTGCCCTCTAGCCACCTGTAACCAGCCATAACGACTGGGAGCTAAGGAATGGGTGAGGGACTGGCCTGGGGGCAAAATTCCCGCGTAGAGATTAACGTCTTGATGGACTTTAACCGCGTTGCCGGCACCGGTGGGAGAGGCGATTAACTGTAAGGTATGGGGAGAAAATTCGATCGCTTTTTGTTGATAACTGGGTTCTAGATTTTTTTGATCAGGAATAATCCAAATTTGCAGAAGATGGAGGGGATTAGTGGCAGAATGATTAAATTCACTGTGCTTTATCCCTGTTCCTGCGCTCATCCGTTGAATTTCACCGTGTCGAATCAGGGAACCCGTGCCGAGACTGTCTTGGTGTTCTAGTTCTCCCGCCAAAACATAGGTTAAAATCTCCATATCCTGGTGTCCGTGGGTGTGAAATCCTTTTCCTCCAAGGACTTTATCCTCGTTAATAACTCTGAGACTCCTAAAATTAATCTGTTGGGGATCATAATATTGGGCAAAAGAAAAAGTATGATAGGTATCCAACCAACCATAGTTAGCGTGGCCTCTTTCCTCCGCTTTGCGTATAGTAATCATCAGTTTTCCTCTTTTTTATCTCTATTATATTCTCAAGGCTTTTTGCTAGATCAACTAAGGATAGCTGATGGGTTTTGTTATCCCTTTTCTGTCAGAGTAGGGATAGAAAGTGTAGATAGTCAAGGTAAGCGCATCTTAACAATTTTTGACAAAATCAACCTAGAGGGCGATTTGGGTATATTTGGGTAGAATTTGCCCTCTCAATTGTTAAGCAACAATCGACCAAATAGGTCAAGTTTGTAACTATTCTGATTGACTGCTATCATTTGAAATGCCTAGACAGCAAGCGGCTGACAAAATTAGCCAATTATCGACAGCGTTTGAGCTGCGCTTACCCAGGTAAATAGTGTAATAAAACTTAATAAATTATCCTGATTGATGACTTGACAAGAAAAATTATTACTGTAAAATTGCAGGAAAGAATGTAGTTACTCGAAGGAGTTTCAGTCAAATGATTAATACTCGGTTAAAACCCGTCACTACGGGTCTCATTGGTGCTGTAGGTTTGGGGGTTGCTTTATTAGGGATGCCAGAAGCGGTGAAAGCTTCAAATATTCAGGCTGGATCTGACTATTTTATATCCCCGGCAGGATTCTCTACCTTTGTTTTTAATACTGATGAACTAAATACACAATTAGGTCTAGGTCTTCCTCCAGGACTGGAACTTCCAATTGCTCTCAAAGGGCTACCAGTTGGACCGGGAGCAACTGATACCATTGTGGAACGCCAACAGGATGCCATTTTCGATACTGATGATGATGGCATCTTAGATATAGCTACTGTCACCATCCCTATTGAGATGGTCGCTCTTTCCTTAATAAATGTAGCTCCCGTAAATATTAATGGGTTTCAGTACAATTTACTGGCTACTCTCGATCCTAATACCCCAACCCTGGGAGAGATGACAATTACTCATCAGGGCCAAGTAGGTCAACCTTTTGACGATAGTGGAACTTCTCAGGGGACTTTTACCTCTTTCCTAGACGTTCATTACCAAGTTGAGTTTACTCCTATAAATGGAGGTCCCGCTATCGGTAATTTCTTCGATAATTTGCTACTTACACAACCAGGTCAGGGACTCGCTCCTGCGCCTTGGAGTCATACACCCCCACCTAATGCTCTACTTGTTCGGAGCGATGCTGCTTCTCAAAGTGCGAATTGTCACACTTTAAAAGGAGATTGTGCTGATGATGATTTCTTCCCAAGCGACCTGTCCCTTCCCGACGAGCCAGACCTTGTTCTTCATCAAAAGGGTAGTCCACTATATCCTAATGGACATGGAACAATTATTACCACTGTACCTGAACCTTCAACTGTATTAGGCTTAATTGCGGTAGGTTTAAGCTCAATAGTCGGATTTAAAGGCAAAAAAGAGCAAAAATAAGCCTTCGATCGCTTCTTTTTTACCAAGAAAAAGCCCCCAATTGGGGGCTGAGGAAGAATGTAGTTACTTGTTGGAGTATAGCAAATCATGTCGAGAATTGGCAAATATAGCTCGATTTTTGTTTATTGTTGCGGTAAAAACGCCTAACTGTAGCATTTGGGCAGATTACTTCATAAGTTGCAGTTCAGCTGGCTTGAGCGAGATTTCAGGTCAAACTTAAGTCAAATCTCGCCAATCTATCCCTAAATCTTGTAACTTCCGAGCCATCTTTTCTGCCACTTCTTCAGGGGTGGGAACAAGTTTACCTTCAGGGGTAAAAAAGCGTAATTGGCTGTCATGAATCCCTAAAAATAATTCTAACTGTTGACTCCATAACCAGCCCTGTTCATTCGCTGCAATTTCTTCGTATTTTCCTACCATCAACTGAAAACCCTTAAATTCTAAACTATTGGGATCAAACCAAAAATAGTTAGGAGTCCGGAAAGTTTCCTGATAAATTTCTTTCTTGAGACCTCGATCAGTTTCTGCCGTTGAATCAGACAAAATCTCGATGATGACATGGGGATATTTCCCCTCTTCTTCCCACACTACCCAACTTTTACGCGGTTTTCTTGCTACTCCCAAAACCACAAAAAAATCAGGACCCCTAAAATATTCTGATTTACGTTGATTAGGGCTGTAATAAATAGTCAGATTACCAAAAGCATAGAAATCTTGGCGGTCTTTCCATAATAACTCTAGTGATTGGATCAAAAGCATCAATTGACGCAGATGTAACTCTGTTTCCATAGGGGGTTCATCACTCAGTAAATCACTTTTGGGAAAGATAATTTCCTTTAACGCATCTTCAACAATAACCATGACAACCACTCAATTATTTAATCTTCCCTATTTTAGCTCTTCAGTAGAGCGTTCTACTGTTTCCTATCAACCCAACCGTTTAGCAGGATTACGACGCTTTGCCATAGCGATTACCTTTCTCAATATTTTAGGTCATACTGTCCTCGGATTTGAACAATCTTGGGCGCAACCTCTGGTGGCTTTAGCAACAGGTTACAGCGTAGAATTATTATTAGAAAGCGTTGATGCTAGGGTAAATGGCTTTAAACCTAGATATTTAGGAAGTATCGGTCAGTTTGTCGATTTTCTGCTTTCTGCCCATATTACCTCATTAGCGATCGCTATGTTACTCTATGCTAATGAGCGTTTATTTCCGATTATGTTTGCAGTAGCGGTAGCTATCGGATCTAAAGCAATTTTTCGGTTACAAGTGGCAGATAAAACCCGTCATTTTCTCAATCCTTCTAATTTTGGTATTAGCGTTACCTTACTCTTATTTCCCTGGATTGGCATCGCGCCCCCCTATCAGTTTACCGAGAATTTAAGCGGTTGGGCAGATTGGATTTTACCCGTCTTAATTGTTTGTACGGGAACGTTTTTAAATGCCCGTTTTACTCGTAAATTGCCTTTAATTGCGGGATGGTTAGGGGCTTTTATCTTACAAGCAATCCTTAGAAGTGCTATCTTTCAGACACCGTTAATCCCCGCCCTATTACCCATGACAGGGGTGGCTTTTGTCCTCTTTACCTTCTATATGGTAACGGATCCGGGAACAACACCAATTAACCCCCGTGAGCAGATAATTTTCGGGGCATCTGTAGCCGTTGCTTATGGCATTTTGATGTCCTTTCATGTTGTTTTTGGGATGTTTTTCGGATTGACGCTGGTGTGTTGTTTCAGAGGGTTGATATTAGCGGTTGAACCCCTGAAAGCAAAATTACCCCTAGTACAGGCTTCCGGCATTTTATCAAGTCCCTAACCAATATATCATGCGGTTTTTGTGGGCAAAGCCCACCCTACAGCTTTTAGCTACAAACTACAAATGAAAAGGGCGTAAGTCTTACGCCCCTACAGTAACATTCTCCTGGTCATTGACTATGAAAGCTTCTCCTCAAATTGCTATTGTTGGCATGGCTTGTCTTTATCCTGATGCCGATTCTCCACAGGAATTATGGGAAAATGTCCTGTCTCAGCGTCGGGCATTTCGTCGCTTTCCCTCAGAGCGATTATCGTTAAGTGACTACTATTCTCCCGATAAAAGCGCCCCCGATGTCATTTATTCGACTCAAGCTGCCGTTATTGAGGGCTATGAATTCGATCGCATTGCTTATAAAGTGGTGGGGAGTACCTTTCGTTCGGCTGATTTAGCCCACTGGTTAGCGTTAGATATTGCGTCTCAGGCGTTGAATGATGCGGGATTTCCCGGCGGAAAGGGGTTAAATAAAGAAACAACCGGGGTTTTACTGGGAAATACCCTCACAGGCGAGTTATCGCGGGCTAATACCCTAAGATTGCGTTGGCCCTATGTGCGTCATAGGGTAGAAGAACAATTATTAAAACAAGGATTATCGGACAAAGAACGGCAAATTTTCTTAAATGAATTAGAAAATCGCTTTAAAGAACCCTTTGAACCGATTGGAGAGGAGTCTTTAGCGGGAAATCTTGCGAATACGATAGCGGGGAGAATTTGTAATTATTTTGACTTAAAAGGGGGCGGATATATCGTCGATGGGGCTTGTAGTTCCTCTTTACTGGCAGTAGCGAATGGTTGTTCGGCTTTAGTAGCTGAAGATTTAGATATCGCTTTAGTCGGGGGTGTGGATATTAGTATGGACCCTTTTGAGTTGGTGGGTTTTGCCAAAACGGGGGCCTTAGCCTCTGGGGAGATGAAAGTGTATGATCAAGGGTCTAATGGGTTTATTCCGGGGGAAGGATGCGGTTTTCTGGTGTTAATGCGTCATGAGGATGCCCTAGCCCAAAATAAACGGATTTATGCTGTTATTCAGGGTTGGGGGATTTCTTCCGATGGCAAAGGGGGAATTACTCGCCCAGAAGTGGAAGGACAGTTATTGGCTTTAAATCGCGCCTATAAACGGGCTGAATTTACGGGAGATACTATAGCTTATTTTGAAGGCCATGGTACGGGAACGGCGGTGGGTGATGGAACCGAATTAGAAGTCTTATCTCGTATTCATCCAGATACGGTAAATAAAGCCGTTATTGGTTCAATTAAAGCGAATATTGGCCATACTAAGGCGGCGGCAGGGATAGCAGGGTTAATTAAGGCGACTATGGCGGTTCATCGTCAAATTTTACCACCGGTGACGGGATGCGATCGCCCTCAGGCTCGGTTAACCGAAGACAAGGCAAGGTTACAGGTATTAAAAGAGGGGCAAATCTGGCCAAATTCCTTACCTTTACGGGCAGCAGTGAGTGCCATGGGTTTTGGGGGCATTAACAGTCATATTATCATCGAGGGATTAAGTCAGATTCGTCGTCACACTTTAACGCCACAGGAACAAAAATTAATCCATTCTCCCCAAGATGTGGAGTTATTCCTATTGAGTGCAAATAGTCAAGAAGACTTACAAGCACAGGTTAATCGGTTATTAAATATTGTTCCTCGCATATCCCAGTCAGAAATGACGGATCTTGCCGTTGAATTAGCGAAAAAGGTAAATCCTCATTTACCCTATCGTCTGGCCATTATTGCATCTTCCCCCGATAGCTTAACCAATCACCTTGTAGGAGCGCAAGGCTTGCACTCGTTGATCCCCCCCGGTCAAAATTTAGATAATATCTTTACCAATAACGAAAAACAGATCAATAAAATAGGTTTTCTCTTTCCGGGGCAATCCGCACCAGTTTATCTTCATGGGGGACTCTGGGAAAGACGTTTTCCTGTGATTAAACAATTATATAACAAGGCTCAGTTAGCCAAGGGTAAGGATAACACGGTCACGAATATTGCTCAACCGGCGATCATTACGGCTTGCCTAGGGGGGTTACAACTCTTAGAAAACTTAAATATTAAAGCAGATTTAGCCATAGGACACAGTTTAGGGGAATTATGCGCTTTATTTTGGGCAAATGCCTATGATAAGACTCAATTAATTAATCTAGCTAAAATTCGCGGTCAAGCAATGGCACAACTGGGCCACCCAACAGGTAGAATGGCCAGCATTAACGCCGATGCAGAAACGGTTAAAAGTTTATTAAATGGACGTATCGTTGAGATTGCGGGATTAAATTCACCCTATCAGACAATAATCTCAGGAGAGGCCTTAGGGATTAAAGATGTTGTTGAAAAAGCCCAAAATAAAGGCATTAAAACCGTTTATTTGCCTGTCTCCCACGCTTTCCATTCTCCCCTAGTGGCCCCGGCCGTGCAACCCTTAGAAGATTATTTACAAACTTATCCCTTAAATTCCCTGGAAAAAACGGTTATTTCTACCGTAACGGGCGAAAAATTGCCATTAAATACCGACTGGCGCTCGCTTTTGTTAGAACAAATCACCTCACCGGTGCGCTTCATCGATGCAGTCAAGTCAGCAGAGAAAGAGGTTGATTTATTCATTGAAGTGGGTTCCGGTTCGATATTAAGCCGTTTAGTGGCAGATATAACGGATATTCCCGTAATTTCTCTCGATAGCAGCAGTGAGTCTTTACAAGGGTTATTGAAAACGGTTGCAGTGATGTTTGTTAATGGTGTCAAGGTTAACTATCAAGGGTTATTTGAAGATAGATTTAGTCGTCCCTTTAATTTAGACTATCAACCCCATTTTATTGCCAATCCATGTGAGATTAAGGCAAAAGGCAAAAGTCAACAGGCAAAAGTAGAGAATATTGATCTTTTATTACCTAATCATAGCCAAAAACTCAAACCTGAAACCTCAAACCTCAAACCTGAAACCTCAAAAATTGAAGTTATTCGTCAATTGCTGGCACAAAAAACAGAATTACCCCTAGAAACCATTGAAAATCATCATCGCTTGTTGGCGGATCTGCACCTTAATTCTATCAGTGTCAGTCAATTAGTGATCGAAGCAGCGCGTCAGTTAGACTTATCTCCTCCCCATTCACCGACAGATTATGCCAATGCAACTATTCAGGATCTAGCAGCAGCTTTAGAAGAATTAGGCAAAAATAATCCCCAAATTCCTCAAGAATCAATCCCGATGGGTGTTGATAATTGGGTGCGTGCGTTTACGGTTGAATTAATCGAAAAACCGTTAATTAAATCAGATAAAAAGCAAATAAATCGAGAAAAAGCAGGAAATTGGCATATTATCGCCCATGCTGATCATCCTTTATTGCCTAACTTATCTGTTTTACAACCCACCTTAAAGCATGAGCAGGAAAAAGGGATCATTATTTGTTTAAAACCCTATCCTGATGAATCAGAAATTGGTTTGCTTTTAAAAGGAGCAAAATTATCTATAAAAGAGAAAAAACCCTTGATTTTGATTCAACAAGGAGGAGGATATGCGTCCTTTGCGAGAACTTTTTATCTAGAAAATCGTCAAATTCCCACCTGTGTGATTGATATTCCTTTTCATCATCCCAATGCAGTTAATATCATTCTCTCAGAAATCACTGCAACCGATAGCTATACAGAAGTTTATTATGATGAAAACGGAAAACGGTTTGTTCGTCAATTAAACTTGTTAGGGTTAGAAAAAGATACCGATAACCCTAAGCAGAAAAAAGCCCTAAAAAGGTCAAATAAAAGCAAAATCAAGGAGCTTCTTTTGGTGACGGGGGGAGGGAGAGGTATTGCCTCAGAATGTGCCTTATCCTTAGCTAAAGAAAATAAAGCCACCTTAGCGATTTTAGGACGTTCTCAACCTGAAGATAACCGAGAATTAGCCGAAAATTTAGCAAGAATGAAGTCTGCAAACATCCAAGTTCATTATTATTCTTGTGATGTCAGTGATGCTGAGTCAGTTCAGCAAACTATCGCCGAAATTAAGACAAATTTAGGAGAAATTACGGGAATTTTACACGGTGCAGGGGTTAATACACCGAAATTAATTCAACATCTCGAACCAGAAGATTTTATAGCAACTTTAGCCCCAAAAGTCAAGGGTTTGCAACATATCTTAACGGGAATTAACCCCGATTCTCTCAACTATTTAATCACCTTCGGTTCAATTATTGCCGAAACTGGATTGAAAGGAGAAGCAGACTATGGGTTAGCCAATGAATGGTTAGGGAATATTGTAGGGGAATTTAGTCGAAAATACCCTAATTGTCGCTGTTTAAACCTAGAATGGTCGGTTTGGTCCGGTATTGGCATGGGAGAACGTTTAGGAACAGTTGAAAAGCTAAGAAATGAAGGTATTACCCCTATTTCTCCCGATATTGGCATTAAATACTTACATTTACTTTTAAATCAATCCCTACCCACTGCCTCTGTCATCATCGCCGGGCGTTTTGGTGAACCGCCGACTTTAAGCTTAAAACCGCAAGAATTATCTTTTTTACGCTTTTTAGAGACAAAGAAAGTTCATTACACGGGAATTGAACTGATTACTGAAGCAGAATTATCCTTAGACAATGATCCTTATTTACAAGATCATGTTTATCAAGGAGAATACATTTTCCCCGGTGTCCTGGGGTTAGAAGCGATCGCGCAAGTAGCCACTGCATTACTCCCCACCTTAGCAAGGAAGGAGGATCAAACCCTTAACAAGGGGGAAAACCAAGATACCCCTTCCGTCCCCCTTAACAAGGGGGAAACTGGAGGATTAAGGTTTGAATCGGTTAAATTTAACCGTCCGATCGTGGTTTCTGCCGATCAACCCTTAAAGATACAAATTGCTACCTTAATCACCGATTCTGGAAAGGTTAAGGCCGTTATTCGCTGTGCCAATACAGGGTTTAGTATCGATCATTTTGAAGCCATCATCAGCCATTCTTCTGTGGGGGCGCCAGACTGTCGCCCATTGATTCCCCCTGTCCCCCTTAAAGAAGGAAAAAATAACCCTCAAATTAATCCAGATAAGGACTTATATGGTCATTTATTGTTCCATAAAGCAAGATTTCAACGAATTAAGGGTTATTCTCATCTCAAAGCAACCGAATGTATTGCAGAAATTAAGATTGAGCCAAAAACTGCTTGGTTTAGTCGTTATTTACCTCAATCCCTGATTTTAGGCGATGCAGGGGCAAGAGATGCCGTTATCCATGCTTTACAAGCTTGTGTTCCCCATGCCACTATTTTACCCACTGGCATAGAACGCTTAACGGTATATTCTGTCAATTTAGGCGAAAATCAGTTTGTTTCAGCCAAAGAAAGACTGCATCAAGGAGATACCTTTGTCTATGATCTTGAGGTATTGGATGACGATGGCAATCTCTTAGAAGTGTGGCAAGGATTGGAATTAAAGGTGATTAAACACAGAAATCCTCAAGATCCCTGGATTCCAGCCCTTTTACCCTGTTATTTAGAACGAAAGATTAAGGAGGTGATGCCTAATGTCGATTTAACTTTAATTCTCGATCGGGATGCAACGGTAGAAAGACGAGTCAGAAGCGATCGCAGTTTAGGGATGTTAACCTCATCCCCTAGTGTAATTCAGCGTCGGGGGGATGGCAAGCCCGAATTAAGCGATAACGAGGCGGTTTCGGTGTCTCATGCGGAAGATTTAACCCTTGTGCTTAAGGGTGCGTCAGGATGCGATCTGGAACCGATTATCCCCCGTGATGTGCAGATGTGGCGCGATTTATTGGGGGAAAATTCCTTTAATTTAGCGGAGGTAATTAGTCAAGAGAATCATGAGGATTTTAATATGGCAGCGACTCGCATTTGGTCTGCTAAAGAAAGTATTAAGAAAGCGGGTTTGAGTCTCGATATCCCGTTAACTTTATCGTCTTTCTCTCAACAATTAACCCCTTTATCCCCTATTTTGTGGTTATCTTCAGGAAAGGATTTAATCATCACTTTACCTGTTTCTTTCCGAGAAATCAAGACAGCTTTCATCTTGGCAATATTTGTCCAAACAGTTCAGAAAAAATCGGACTTACTTCAGACAGAACCAGCAAAGGTTTTCTGATAAAACTTATCCAGTTTTACCCTTTTTTAAACCACAGGAGAACCAAATCATGACTACAGTTCGACAAATTCCCAACCAAAGAAACCCTATTCAACTGATTTCAAATATCATCCGTTCTTTCGTTTATACGATGAATGGACGCTGGCATAAATTGGGGATGCAAATCTTTATGATAGTGACTATTGCCCACATCTCAGAACATATTATTCAAGCTTATCAATTGTGGGGTTTAGGATGGCCGAGACCAGAATGTTTAGGGTTATTAGGACTCTGGAAACCTTGGTTAATGCGCTCGGAATGGCTACACTATGGACACGCTCTTTTTATGTTATTAGGGTTAGCTATTTTTCGTCCTTCTTTTCATGGAAAAGCTCGTCTTTGGTGGGATTTGGCTTTAGGATTACAATTCTATCATCATTTTGAACACGCTTTACTCTTAGGACAGGCAATTATTGGTCAAAACTTATGGGATTCTCGCGTTCCTATTAGTATTGGACAAATTTGGTTTCCTCGGTTAGAACTACATCTTTTCTATAACTTAATGGTTCTAATTCCCATGATGATTGCCATGTATTATCATCGTTTTCCACCTATGAATGAGGGGAGATTAGTTTAAATTTGAGTCCAAGTCAAAGAAAGTATTAAGAAAATGGGGGTAAATGAGTATTTACCCTATTCTTCTAGTTAATTGTGCTGAAAAGTTGTCTCTAGTCCTTAAAAAAGGCATGATTGCTCTCCTCCTCGTATTAATTAAGATAAAGAGTCATTAACTAAATGTTGAAATTCCTCCAATGAATTAATAGTAATACTGGGGACAAAAAGACCCTCTAAGACAGACACATCCTCAATTTGGTTAATCGTTTCAATCAGGGAATTAGGAATCTCCCCAAAACGACTTTGTAAAACCAAAATGATATGTTTTTGGTTAGTTAATTTAGCTCCTTCTTCGAGAGCCATTTCTTCTATGGTGCTTAAAAAAGGCATTTTGTTTTCCTCCTCGTATTGACTGAGTTTTGTTTTAAAGTTAAGTTGAAGTTGCGGGGGTAAGGTCATCATTTTATCAATGAATTTCCCTAGATTGATAATCTCAAACTTGGTTAATCCCCTTTGATATAAACCTCTGACTAAGTTCCACTTCCATTGTTCACGCTCCCTGAGATTATTAGTCGTAGCCTTAGTTTTTAGGTGTGCCATGACTATTATAGCCCAAATATTCTCACTTTGTTCTAAGTCTTCCCATTGATAATCCAATAATTTGACCATTAAAAAATCGACTCTCACTTGACTTCCCCCTAACCCATATTGATAAAAATCAGGTCGCCAAGACCTACTTTCATCCCCTAAAATAGCTAAACTAATAACAGGTTTATGGTACAAATCAAAGGCTCGATAATTATAAATAAACATTCGTTGAGGGAATTTTAGATCATATTGACTTTGGACTTCAATATGAATTAAAAGCCAGATTTCCTGATTATCTAATAACCAAACTTTCAATAATTTATCAGCATAGCGTTGCTCAGTTTCCGCAGCTGCCGTAATTTGTTCTAATTCTTTATCAAGGGAAATAGGGGTTTGATTCCAGTCAATTTCTTGATAAATATTGGGATAAAAGAAGCTTAAAAACTCTGCCAAATAAGTGCTAATCGCTTCTTTCCATGTTTTGTCGTAATTAGCTGTCACCTCAGCCATGCCTTTCCCACCTAATTGCTATATAATAAATAATATCCTAATCTTTTAAAAACAATGGACAATTCTAACCCTACTCCTATCCCCTGCGAAAATAGTGATACTTCTTCCTTAGGACTTTTTGCTATTGGTGGACTGGGATTAACCCAACTTTGCAGGAAACGCCAATAAACTTAACTTAGGGTGGGTTCTGCTCACCCTATTTCCTTAAGGGATGGCTATAATCGAAACATGACCAAACTTGGTAAACTGATCAAAAAATTTCTCTCGAAACTGCCAGAAGTTCATTAATTATATCAACAATTTTTGTATAATAAAGGTTATTTTAATAGGCGTTGGGTTTCATGCTTCAACCCAACCTACGTTCTGCCAGAAGTTCACTAATTATATCAACAATTCTTGTATAATAAAGGTTATTCTAATAGTGAGTGCTTAAAAATTACCTAATTCTTAAAATGACTAACCTAGAAAATATTAAAACTTGCTTAAAAAAGCAAAATTCCTATTTAAAGAAACAGTACCATATTCAAACACTAGGAATCTTTGGCTCTTATGTTAGGGGAGAAGCAACACCAGACAGCGACCTTGATATATTAGTGGAATTTGAATCAGGATATCACTTTGGTTTATTGACCTTTTGTCGCCTAGAAAACTATCTTAGTGATTTGTTAGGCGTTCAAGTTGATTTAGTCATGAAAGATAGTCTTAAACCGAAAATTGGCGAGCAAATTCTCTCAGAGGTTATTTATTTATGATTGAGCGATATAGTGAAGATTATTTAAGAGATATGGAAGAAGCAATTGGTTTAGCGATTGCATTCACAGAGGGAATGGATTTTGATGATTTTTGTCAAGATAAAAAGACGATTTTTGCCGTTACCAGAGCCATTCAAATTATCGGCGAAGCTGTTAAGAAAATTCCTGAGGATATTAGACAACAATATCCTCAAGTTCCTTGGCAAGATATCGCCAAAATGAGAGATAAAGTAACTCATCAATATTTTTCTGTTAAATTAGACGTGGTTTGGGATACTGTTAAGCAAGATTTACCTTTTCTTCATTCATTAGTGACTAGGATTTTGGCAAATAATACAGACTGGAATACAAAGTCAAAATAAAATAATTAATTGACTTTTTGAGCTACTTCTGCTAAACAATCAAAGTGACGACCATATTTAACAATAATCGTCATCGATCCTCGATAATCAATTAACCCTGTCATTACCGCTTTAACTGCACCAATTTCTTGATTAACAAATCGTTCCCAATTCTCTCTAGTCGCTGAAAAAATCGGTAAAGATTCATCCATTTCCTCAATCAGTTCTAAACTAACAATCTGACCCTGATCATCCCATTCTGAACAAACAGAAACTCCCTGATGATCACTAAACCAAAGAATTACTTTTCCCAATTTAGTGAACTTTTTACCTAAGTTTTCTTGTTCGTTCCATGTCGTTTGATAGGCAGACCACCATTCTTGAGAAAAACGAGTTAACGGTTGATTCATGAGGTATAATCAGAAAATAAAAAACTTGTGTTTAGTTTACCATTATCAGGATAACCTATGATCATCTTAAAATTCCTACTTTATGCCCCTCAGGGTAAGCGCATCTTAACAATCCTTGACAAAATGAACTTTATATGGTTTGCCTACCCAGAGCGCGGTTCAGACATATTTGAGTAGAATTTGCCATCGCAGTTGAGAGCATAACTATTCTGATTGACTGGTATGATTGCAAATGTGTAGAGGACAAGCAGCTGACAAAATTGGTCAATTGTCAATAGCGTTCTTTTAAAACCGTTGTTAATCTCGAAAAATCGCTAAATAATCATGATGAAAGCCTACGAATATCATCACATTGTCAGTTTTCAAGAAACTAACTTAGTCGGTAATGTTTATTATGCCAATTATGTGCAATGGCAAGGTCGTTGTCGAGAAATGTTTCTCAAAGATAATGCCCCAGATATTATCACAGAATTATGCCAAGGATTAGCCTTAGTAACGGTTCGAGTATCCTGTGAGTATCTGTCCGAATTATTTGCCTTTGATCATGTTATTATTCGGATGCGTTTAGGAGAGATTAAACAAAACCGAATTACCATGTTATTTGAATATTGGCGAGTGACTGATGAAGGTGAAGAATTAGTGGCAAAAGGGGAACAACAGACGGCCTGTATGCGACGAGAGGATGGTGAAACCAGACCCACTCCAATTCCCGCTCAACTGAAATTAGCTTTAGAGAAATATCACATCGCGAGCTAAAGGATAATTCTAGGAATGTGAGATAAAAATAACCGATAAAAAATGACTCTCCTAGACTGGTTATAGACAATTAGTGGTTTAAATGAGCTTAACCCGAAACTTCCGTAGCTTTCATTTATCCCAGTATGAGCCGACTCCTGTTGAGGCGGCTTGCCTAGATGACCACAGTACCCGTAAACCTTTTCAAACATCCTCTAAAAAATATCGGCAGGATCGGCATATTGGAGCTTATTAATAGCCGTGGCTCCAGCAATCAAGGACATGAGCAAGGTTAAGCCAAAGACGAATATTGCTCTAGTAGGGGTCATTTCAATGGGAAGTAAAGTAGATTTTTGGGTAAAATAATACTGAATCATCCCTAATAAAAAGCCAGGAATATAACCCAATACTGCAATAATCAGAGCTTGCTGCAAGACAAGCCACAGAAGATAACGATTGTGATATCCCATTGCTTTTAGAGTTGCATATTCTGCTAAGTGTTCTGTAACATTGGTATAAAGAATTTGATAAACAACCACAATCCCCACCACTAATCCTAAAAATACCCCCAAATTAAAAATAAAACCAATAGCTGTACTGGTTGCCCAATAATTTTTTTCAAAGTTAATAAACTCTTGCTTGCTTAATATTTTGACATCTTTCGGCAAATATTTCTTTAACTTTTTGAGTAAGGATTGCCGATCAATATCTGGTTGAAACTTAATTAAGCCAATATCAATGAACCGAGATGAACGATTCTGAAATATTCTTAAAAAGTTAGGGTAGCTCATTAATAAGTTACCATCTGAACCAAAAGATGTACCTAATTCAAAGAGACCAACCACTTCTATTTTTCGATTATTACCAGAATTTCCCACCTCGGTAATAATAGTTTTACCCTTCTGGAAATCTTCGGCAATATTTCCAAACTCACTACGAGAATTTTGGTCAAATAAGGTGGTATATTTTAGCTTTAATTTTTGCCAATTTTCTTTGATTCCCACTGCCTTAAATGCTTGATATCTTAAATCAATTCCAATTACAAAAATATTACGCCAATAGTTTTTTGTATCAGGATTTTTCCATTGAGCATAGCCTACATAGATTGGACTGACTAATTCCACTTCATTAAAGGATAAGGTTTGTAATAGTCTTCGCTCACTAAAACTTTCCATGGCAATTAAGGATGTAGAACGAGGACTAATCAGGAAAGCATCACCTTCTAAACTATTATGTAAATGAACAGCACTCTCAAATAAAGCATCTCGAATTCCCAACTGCATAAAAATAATTACAGTCGAAAAAATAATACCAGACAGTGCAACAATTAAACGAGTTTTTTTATGAGCTAATTGTAACCAAGCGGTGGGAATATTCATCTTATGAATGACTTATTTAGTTAGGGTGAATGATAACATTAACTTTTAAGTTAGTTAACCGATTAACTTTAGCACTAGAGAGATGATCTAAGCTAATTTTTACCTCTACGACTCTAGCATCTGTATCGACAACAGGATCGGTTCCTAAAACATCTTGTCGTCCCACTTTCCAACCTATTTCTTCCACGGTTCCCTTTAAATCTCCGAGCATTTTATCAGTTTTTATCGTTACAGATTGACCTAATTTAACTCGACTAATATCGGTTTCATACACTTCTGATGTCACATACATTTTTTGAATGTTTCCCAAATCTAAAATCCCTTCATTTTTCACTAATTCTCCAGGGAAAGTATGAATTTTTAAAATTCTTCCTGCATGGGGCGCACGCACATAGGATAATTCTAATTCTGCCTGAGCGCGTTCTACATTAGCCTTAGCTGTCATTACTTCATCTTGAGCAATTTGAAGATCAACAGGACGAATTTCCGTCACTGCACTTAGCATAGCTTGGTTTTCTTGAATTTGTTGTTCTAAAGTCTTAAGAGTTCGTTGTAGATTGGCTCTAGCTTCCTGAATTTTTTGTTCTAAAGTATTCGTAATGCGTTGCAAGTTAGCCTCAGCTTCTTGGAGTCTTTTTTCTGTAGTTGTCGCCTCTAAACAAAATCGCTCTTTTTCCCCTTGAGAAACTGCACCATTACGGTATAAAGATTGATAACGTTGACAATCTGTGAGAGAATTATTCAATTCTGCTTTAATTCTTTCAACGGTAGCTTTTTGTCCTAGTTTTTCCCCTTCAAGTTCCGATTCCAAACTAGAGATCGCTGCTTTTTGCCTCATTATTTGTCCCTCTAATTCCGCTTTGCTTTGACGCATACGGGAATCTTGAGCCATAATTTCGCCTTTTTTTGCCCCTTCTCTCACTTTTTCGAGTTTAGATGCTGCTAAACCCAGATTTGCTTGAGCTTGTTTCAGGGCTGCTCGCAAACGGGCATTATTATCTAAAATAGCAATAATTTCGCCTTTTTCAACTTTTTCTCCCTGTTTTACCAGTATTTTATCCACTCTACTTCCTTCCAAAAAGGCAGTGGCTGATATTTGAGTAATTCCACCTTGGGGTTCAAGATAACCAAGGGCAGCAACAGCTTCGGGAGTATCAGGAGAAACCGTCGGGGAAATCGATAACTGGGAAGCTTTCAAGGATGATTCTGGTCTAAAATAGACGATAATAACGGTTGTTCCCAAGCTAAATCCCATAAAAGCTCCTAAAAGACCCCAAAACCAATATTTTAAAGAATGGGAATTTTGAAGGCGAAAGTTAGCCATGGTTGTTGACAGGGATAAGGATTCATCGGCCTAAAATTGATTAATTCTTAAGATTACAGTGTTTCTGCTCAGGATGAAGTGTAACCTAATTTTATCGACTGGCTCGCCAAAACGACCACTTCGTACCTCATTATTAAGATAACTGCTATAATATCAAATCAATTTTGTTTAAGGTAACATGAGGTCATATCTTAGACCTCCCATCAAGGGTTGTCAACTTTGTCAACTTTGTCAACTTTTTTTAACAATGGCATCTAATTTCTCAGGCACACCCTTCGAGCATCCTGCTGTCAATTTTGATCACAAATTTTCTCCTAGGCAGGTAAATCGTTTTCCACAACGATTGTTGCTCCTTTCACCCCAAGCGGCAACCTTTAATCAGCGTGGATTCATCTGTGATCCGCAAAGCGGCGGCCTGGCTGTTCAGCCTCAAAAACAGATATATTTGGAAACGATCGGGCAAACTTTTATCTATGGCTATAATGCAGCAATTATGGCTCATTCTCTCACGGACTTGTTTCCTCTTCTTGAAGGTGTCACGCTCAATCTGAGAGGATTTGCTTATGAAGGGGCAGCGATGGCTTTATCTTTGCTAGATTGTTTAACCCTGAGGAAGCGCAATCGCTTTGAGCATTTTTTAGCAAACGAGGGGAAAAAGCATATTTACATGGCCTATGTAGGGAAAGGATGGCAATTAGCCCGTATTCCCTTTTCTTTGCGCTTTTATCTCCAAAAATTAGCAGATTCTGCCCAACATTTTCCAGATTCTCTATTAGGTTGGTTAGCCCTTGACGGCTATGGATTTCATCAGGGATACTTTGCCTGGCCTAAGTATATCCGAGAGAGAAAGTCTCCTCAAGAATTATCGGGTTATGCGCGTCTTGTCTTTGCTCAAGGGTTAGGGCGCAGTCTTTGGTTTGTGAAAGGGGCAAATATTCCCGAAATTGCCGATCAGATCCAAAAATTCGACCCGCTGCTTCAACCCCATTTATGGAGTGGGATCGGCTTGGCTTGCACTTACGCGGGGGGAGTTTCTCCCGAAGAAATTCAACATCTAAAACAGCTGGCTGAACCTTATAGGGCAGAATTAGCCCAGGGAGCAGCTTTTGCGGCAAAAGCACGTTTACTAGCCGAAAACTGTTCGGAAAATACCGAAATAGCCTGTCAAATTTTGTGTGGAATGGCTATTACTGAAACAGCCAAGATCACTGATGATACCCTCATTGGCTTAGATTACCACGACCAAATCCCTGCCTATGAACAATGGCGACAAGCCATCCAAAGTCATTTTCGCACTTAATCCCCTAAACTGTCTTAAGCTTAGATTGAATGTAGTTACTTCTTTGAAACCATGAATCGTTTGGAAAAATTCATCCGACGCCATAGCAAGTCTATCTTGGCATTGGGGCTAATTTTAGTCTTATTCTTTGTTTCCCGTCTCCCCGCCCTATCAATGGCCGAAAGAGATGCGATCGCTTCTCGCTTTGCCTTTACTCGTTTTCCCTTACCCGAATTAGAAAATCAACCCTATCAAGTAGAAAGACCGACAAATCCCAGTTTAAGCCGTCATTCGGCCTGGATTTCGGCAGTTGGGGCGGCAGTTGCCCTGGGGGATCTCGATGGAGATGGCTTGGATAATGATCTCTGTCATGTAGAAACCCAAAGCAATCAGGTGATTATCTCCCCTGTTCCGGGTACGGGCAATCGTTATCAGCCCTTCACCCTGAATGTCACCGATTTTGACTATAACGACCAAACCATGGCCCCGATGGGATGTATTCCCAGTGATCTCAATGAAGATGGACTCAGGGATTTATTGGTGTATTATTGGGGACGAACACCGATCGCTTTTATCAAGCAAGATCAAGGTTATCTCCAGCAGCAAATCAGCCAAAAAAGGGAAAAATGGTACACCAATGCGGCAACCTTCTCGGATTTAGATGGGGACGGACACCCAGACTTAATCATTGGCAATTACTTCCCAGATAATGCCGAGATTTTGGATATAAATTCTCAGAAAATCGAAAAAATGCAAGATTCGATGACCCGTGCTTATAATGGCGGTAAAAATCGAGTTTTCTTGTGGTCCGATGCCTCTACCACTGGAGTGACTTATCAGGAAGTCCAAGATGCTTTTGAGGAGAAAATTGCTCATGGTTGGACATTGGCCGTCGGAACAGCCGATTTAGACGGGGATTTATTGCCAGAGATTTATTTTGCCAATGATTTCGGACCCGATCGCCTCTTACATAATCGTTCTACCAGAGGACATCTCCAATTTGCCTTACTGGAAGGGCAAAAAGGGTTAACGACACCTAATTCTAAGGTACTCGGTCATGATGGCTTTAAGGGAATGGGGGTAGATTTCGGGGATATTAACCATGATGGACTCTTAGACATCTATGTGAGTAATATTGCTTCGGAATACGCCCTAGAGGAAAGTCATTTTCTCTTTACCAGTACGGGAGAAACGGAGAAAATGTCCCGAGGAATCGCCCCTTATGTCGATAAAAGCGAACCCTTGGGAGTCTCTCGTAGTGGCTGGAGTTGGGAAACAAAATTCGGCGATTTTGATAATGATGGGGAGTTAGAAGCGTTGCAAGCTACGGGATTTCGTAAGGGTGACATCAATCGTTGGCCGGAATTACATGAGTTAGCCATGAGTAATGATCAAGTCCTGAAAATCCCCAATAGTTGGTTTCATTTCCAAGATGGAGACGATTTAAGTGGTCATCAACATAATCCCTTTTTTGTGCGGGGTAAAGATGGACGTTACTATGATTTGGCATCGCAATTAAGCTTAGATGATCCCTCTGTCACCAGAGGAATTGCCACCGCCGATGTGGATGGAGATGGGGATTTAGACTTTGTAGTAGCAAATCAGTGGGAAACCTCTTATTTTTATCGTAATGATAGTCCAAATATCAGTCAATCTCTGGAATTAGAGCTTTTAACCCCTGCGCTCTCCCCTAATGCTTCTTCAGAAAAAGGGAAAATGGGTATCCCCGCAATTGGCGCAGCGGTTAAGGTGTCTCTACCTGATGGCAATCACCTGGTGGCGCAGGTAGATGGGGGCAATGGTCATTCTGGTGTGAGAAGTCCAGTATTACACTTTGGTTTAGGCAAAATTGACCCTAATACCGCTTTACCCGTTGACATTCAATGGCGTAACCACAAGGGAGAAATTAAGCAAACCCAGTTATTATTAACGTCGGGTAAACAGACAATTTTGCTAGAGGAATCGGTTTAAAATCATTCTGTAAAGGGCGTAAGGTTTGCGCCCTTATCGTTCACCGTCTAAAATTAATCTGTTGAGTATAGGCTACATATCAGGAGAGGCAAAAGCGGCAATAGATAATCAGTCTTTAATAACCGGATTTAGGATTAGATGGACTGATTCACCGAAAAGTTTATCCAGAAATGCCTGCTAAAGTTGCATATTCTTTAACCGCTTTCGGAGAAAGCCTGAAACCGATTATTCTGCAAATGCGCCGCACCAATTAGGAATTGAGAAAAATACCAGACTTTAAGGTTTTAAATTTCCTTCTCGAATAAACCAAGTAATTGTGGCACTGGTAAAAGCAGTGATAGCGACAATAGCTATTTGTTTCCAGTTTTTAAATTCCCCAACTTTCTCGATTAAATCGGGAATTTTTTGGGTTAATACTGCTTGGGATTGAATTGTTCCTTCAATTTTAGCCGTGATAATTTTCACTTCCGTGATTTCTTTGTGTAGATTAATAAATTGCTTGTTATTTTCTTCTCTCAGGGTTTCTATTTGTTGGCGATTATCTTCCTTTAGCGTATCAATTTGCTCGCAGGTTTCTTCTCGCAGGGAACTTATTTGCTCGCGGTTTTCTTCTCGCAGGGAAGTTATTTGCTCGCGAGTTTCTTCTCGCAGGGAAGTTATTTGCTCGCGGTTTTCCTCTCGCAGGGAAATCATCTGCTCGCGGTTTTCCTGTCGCATTGCCGAGAGTAAGTCTTTCAATTCTTGAATATCATTGCTAGTAACAGTAGTCATAGAATTAACCCCAAGAGAATCTATTTAACCGGCACTCTTTGATTTTATTATATTTCACCTACGCTAAAAAGGTCAAATTCATCAAATTTAATTACCTCGGAGTCAGGATAACGAGTATCAAAACGATAACTGCTCACGGTTCCTTTTTCTGTATCTAAAATGCTAAAAACCGTTACATCATTACTGGCAATATAGGGTAAAGGTTGATTAACCCAATCCACTAGAGGGGCAATATTCGGGATAATTGGTGGTAATCCATTGGGATTACCGATAGCCGCATAATTTCTATCGAGAGGTACAGGACGTTTTTTATCACCTAAATAAGCACCATAACTATTACCAACGTTAGAAGATTCGAGAAAATTCATCCCGTTAGGACTAAGAAAACGATTCCATAAATGAGAATGACCATAAAAAACCAAATTAACCTTGGCTGATTCTAATAAAGGAATTAGATCACGAATAATATAATCATTTTCTTGGGGATAATCATAACGTACTGATCTAACTTTTCCCGTGGCATCCTGTTCAATGGTCGGCACGGGATCGGTGTAGGGTGGCACGATATTTCCTCCTAGGGTATGGGGAGGATGATGAAACATAACTACCTTATATTTAGCCTCTTGAAATTCTCGACTATTTAACTCTTTTTCTAACCATTGATATTGAGGACTACCCTGAGCAATTGGCTCAAAAATATGCTGACCGTAACCCCAGAGTTCTGGTCTATCTAAATCTCTTTGATTTTCGTAATATCTTCCCCTTGTACTGGGTTCTAAATTGGGATTTCTCCAGATATTAGTAACATATAAAACCACTAAACGAATATCACCAAAGGTCAGAGAATAATATTTATTTTGAGGCAAAGAAAAAATTTCTTCGTAGGTTTCTGTGTTAAAAGCATTATTTTTTAACCATTTTTCATTAATTGCTGCTGTGTCCTCTGCTAGTTGTTTAGCAATAAACTGAGGAATAGCATCTTCAAACTGTTCATTTAAACCTCTGGAATTAGAAATTCTGCCCATAACTTCATGATTACCAATAGCAGGAAATAAGGGGGCATTTTGAATAATTTCTCCCCCTTTATAAAGAGTCTGAATACCATTCTTGGTAAGAGTATAATTAGCACGACCTTGTAAACAGGGAAAGAATGCCCCACCGCGACTATCATCAAACCATTCGGAAGCTCGATCGGGTATATTAACTAAATCTCCCGCTAAAAAAACTGCATCTACCTGTCCAATAGTTTCGCTAACTTTTTGTAAATTAGCGGCAGTCATGGGCATTAATTGATGATCGGAAGTGAGCAGAATTTTGAGATTAGTTCCTTTTTTGGGTCTTGGGGTAAGGGTATAAATATCACTTCTAATCGCTGTATTTTCCTGAAAACTGGTGACTTGATAGGGAATCCTTTCCCCTGGATTTAAATCAGTAATTTCGGCCTGATGTCGCCAGATTTCTCGCTCGCTTAAAGATTGATAAGCTTCAAGGGTTCTCGATTTGGCATCTTCTCTAACTCTAGTTAATTTGCTAGTACGAGCGAGGGACATTTTCTCTAGTTTTTCCCCGTAGCGCACCTGATGACCAGTGCCAAAAAATTCCGTAAACCAAATCACTTGTATTGATGTTTCGGTGGGTAATTGTAAAAAAGGTTCGGTTAAAAGTTGATCCTTGTTCATTGTCGCTAAAAGATAACTGCTGTACTGCATTTAAACAGTTCTAAGGAGTAATTGAGATAGTCCAGAACTTAACTGGTAATAATTAGCAGATTCCCTATTTTATCGGCTAATGTAAAACCTTAGACTCTAACTGCTGCTGTTGCCAGAGATTTTGATAGACTCCGGGGACTGCGATTAACTCCTCGTGGGTTCCCATCTGGACAATTTCTCCGCGATCCATGACAAAAATGCGATCGGCAGTGGCAGCGGCCGATAATTGATGGGAGATAAAAATCACGGTTTTTTGGCTTTCTTGGCTGAGATTTTCCAAAATAGCCGTGGCCGTTTGATTATCGACGCTAGATAGAGCATCATCGAGGATTAAAATTGGCGCTTGGATGGCTAAAGCACGCGCTAAAGAGACCCGTTGACGTTGACCCCCGGAAAGAGTAATCCCACGTTCTCCCACTAAAGTGCTGTATTTTTGCGGGAAATTCTCGATTTCCTCCTCAATTCTCGCTTGTTTGGCTGCCGATTTCACTGCCAGAAAATTCAGCAGCGGATCGCCGTAACGGATATTATCTTCGATGCTGGTACTAAATAAAAAACTTTCTTGGGGAACATAAGCGATCGCTTTTCGCAGCTCTTCCAGGGCAATTTGAGTGACATCTTGATGATCAATAAATAACTGTCCCTCGGCAATATCTAAAAGACGGGGAATAGCGTTAGCAAGGGTAGATTTTCCCGATCCGATCGCACCGACGACCGCTACCGTTTCCCCCGGATTAATGGTAAAAGAAAGAGATTTTAATGCGGGTTCCTTAGCATCAGGATAGAAAAAAGTCAAGGCTTTGGCGGTAATTTTTCCTTGAATATTTTTTAAGTGAATACAATCGGCATTGTCTTTAATTTTAGCCTCAGCTAACAGGATAGTTTCTAGGCGATCGATACTCACTTCTCCCTGTTGGTAGGCCGTAATAGTGAAACCTAATAAAGTAGTAGGAAAAACTAATCTTTCGGCCAAAATTAACAGAGCAATAAAGTCCCCAATCGTGATATTGCCCGCTATAATTTGTCTAGTACCGAGGGAAAGCAAGGCCAACAAACTCACATAGGCTAAAGCTTCGACCAGGGGAAAAAGAAAATTACGAGTCTGGGCTAAATCTAAATTAGCCTTTAATAATTCGCCATTTCTTTGTTTAAATGCTAGGCGCTCGTTAGCTTCTTGGGCATAGATTTTAATTAGAGTAATACCACTCATATCCTCTTGAATTAAATCGCTCAGATGCGAGAGTTTTTCCTGTACTTTTTGCTGTTGCTGCTGCAGACGACCACTAAATAACTGCACGGCAATTAACATCAAAGGATAGACAGAAATAGCGGCGACTGAAAGGGGAATATGAATCGCTAACATTACGGGCAAAGTTAACCCATAGGCAAAAAAAGTATTAGCCAAACTGAGCAAAGCAAAACCCAGCAGACGACGCACATTATCTACATCGCTAGTGGCACGGTTGATTAAATCTCCTGAAGTTTGCCGAGAAAAGTAGGCTGGTTCAAGGGTTAATAAATGCTGAAAGATTTTTTGTTTAAGATCGAACTCTACCTGACGACCGATCCCGAATAATAACACTCTGGAAATCATGCGGATAAACCACATAATCGAGGCTAAAGCGACAATTAAAATCACATAATAAATGATTTTTTGGAAGTCAAAGGATTTACTCAAATCATCGATGCTATCCCGGATTAAAAGCGGTATGTAAACACCCAAAAGATTAACAATAAGCAAAGCAACTACCCCCCCAGTTACCATTTGCCAATGGGGACGTAGATAATTTGCTAGTTTTTTAATGCGAGAATAAGCCATATTCAGTTACCAGTTATCAGTTAGAACAGGGAAGAGGCAAAAGAGGGAATAGATAATCACTGGGTTATCAGATGCGGCCACATTTCCCACCTAAGAATTTTGATTTTTTCTCCTTGTCCTGATTTAGCCGCAGTTTAAGATTAGAACCAGCCTTGGGCGGGTTACCTGGGGGCTGATCAATTTTAGCTTGCTGAGAAATGAGAGTCAAGACAAGCAGCTATTCTCAGTTTAGCGGCTTAAGAGATTAGAAAACGGGTTTCTTAAAGAAACCCGTTTTCTAAGAAACCCGCTTTCTTTAAGAAAGCGGGTTTCTGGTCAATATCTCAGGGTAAACTAAAAGTCTGAGCAAGGTTTTTCATGGTACGGAACAGCTTATAAGACTGGTCAGGAAAAGTTTGAAAGTCAAACCTTTGGTAAAATCTCACTGCTTGATCGTCAACCGCCTCTACCACTACCGCAAAACACCCCGTTGTTTGACTGACTCTCAGACTTCTATATAAAGCATCCATAATCAACAATTTCCCCCAACCAGATCCCCGACAATCAAGATCCACTGCTAATCTACCAATTAAAGTCACGCCAACTAGCGGATATTTAGGCGACTTTTTACCAAGACTTTGGGGTAGCGATTCGAGATTGATGCTACTCATGGATAAAGTATAGTAGCCCATGATTTTTTCGCGTTCTCGGTCAACGAGAACGTAGGGAATGGCAATATTTCGCTTCTTATCTTGGGTAGCGAGATCGTGCAAGTAGCGATCCAGTTGTTCGTTACCACAGCTAAAAGCTGCCCGATTGTGATGGCTTTCGAGAGTTTCTAGACAAAAATCAACAGATTCCGAATTTAACACAAATCTAGCAACTATTTATTCATCATTTGCTCGTACCATTGAGCGTCTGCTTGAGCTTGCTCGGAGGGAGCGGGGGGATTTAACAAGGCCTCGACAAAAGTGAATTGATCGCGTTCGGTTAATTCTACCAATTGGCTATCTTTGATCGTTTGCATAGCTGCCTCAGCCAAAACTGACACCATAAACTCAGTCAAGTTCTGTCCCCGTAAAAAGGCAGCCATCTCCATCAGTTGCTTTTGCTCTGCTGTTATGCAAGCCTCTAACCGCGCATTGTTGCCGATTTTAGTCCCTTGGGGTAAATCTTTATCTGGTTTCGTTCTCATGGCTTAGAAATTATCTAATTTAAGCACATTATATTCTCAGAAAACGGGTTTCTGAGTTGATAAGAAAGCGGGTGGCTCTTCTAGGTTCTGTGTGATAAGTTTAACTTACATAGGATCGATCTTTGTGTCCTCTGTGTCTGGAGTGGTTCCCTCCACTCCCTCGCCAGCAGGACTGTATCTCAGAATACATTTTACCCACCAAATCCAAAAGAGC
>NZ_JBHFLL010000293.1:0-2324 GCF_041928595.1 Microcystis sp. BLCC-F209 | reverse complement strand
ATCTCAGACACCGGGGAGCGGGGCCCCCCACCCCCCCCCCCACCCCCCGGGGGGGGGCGGGGGGGGGGGGGGGGGGGGGGGGGGGGGTGAGATCCCCCCCGGGGCCCGCCCCCCCCCCCCCCCCCCCGCCACCCCGCGGGCCCCAGGAGCGCCCGCGGGGGCATTAGAAATAGAAAAATTACAACCGGGAGATTATGTCATCGGACATGATCTGCAACCTCATCGGATTCTTCGTACTATCAGCAAAACCCATCAAGGGAAAATGATCGGGATTCGTCACCACCTTTGTCAGCAAATCCTCTGGGTAACGGGAGATCATCGAGTCTTATGTCAAAAACGGACAACCAGTTATGGAGGCGATCGCAATTGGGAACATATTCCTAAAAATAATTTTGGTTTAGCTAGAGAAATGAGAAAAGAAGCGACTCCAGCCGAAGCTAAATTATGGCAAGAAATCAAAGGAAATCAATTAGGAGTTAAATTCCGCCGTCAACATCCTATTGGACGTTATATTACCGACTTTTATGCAAGAGAAAAGGGTTGTATTGTTGAAGTAGATGGAGATAGCCATTATAGGCCAGATGCGACAGTTTATGACCAAGAAAGAGATACTTATTTAAACTCTTTGGGATTAAATATTTTGCGATTCAATAATCAAGAAATTTATCATAATTTGACGGGAGTATTAGAGACAATTAAAGCCACATTGGCTGCGGTTGAACCTTCAGAAGATCATTACAAAGAATGGCGACGGGCTGATACTTTAAAAATCGGTGATATTGTTTATTTTGGCAGGGAACAAATACCCTGTGAAATTAAAGATTTAGAATCGGAAATAACGACGGAAACAGTCTATGATTTAGAGATTGAAACTGTCCACTCTTTTATTACTGAAGTTTGTACCGTTCATAATTGTGGAAGTGGGACAACCGCCTACGTTGCCGAACAATGGGGGAGAAGATGGATAACCTGTGATGTCAGTAGAGTACCCTTAGCCTTAGCCAGACAGAGACTATTAACCGCCACCTTTCCTTGGTATCAACTGAAAGATAATAACTCACCGACGGGGGGTTTTATCTACAAGAGAAAACAGAACAGTAAAGGGGAAGAAATTGGGGGAATAGTCCCACACATCACCCTGAAAAGTATCGCTAACAATGAACCCCCCGAATCGGAAATCTTAGTTGACCGTCCCGAAGTAGATAACAGTATTGTGCGGGTGTGTAGTCCCTTCACCATCGAGGGAACCATACCGCCTCCGGTGGAGATGGAAGACGAACCGGAAAGCGCAGCGGTGGTAATCGACAATAGCGGTCCCTATGAAGAACGGATGTTGGAAATTCTGCGGAAATCTCCCGTGTTGCGTCTGTCTGGGAACCGCACCATCACCCTAAACAACGTGCGACAGCCGACGCGAACCCAGAATCTATCGGCCGAAGCAATGGTCAAAGCTAGTGATTTAGAAGGTGCTACCTTGGGGGAGGTGGTAGATGAGGCCCTAGAAGCAAACCTGAATCAGCTTCCCCTCTCCCAGAAACCGGTGGCGTTTCTATTCGGACCAGAGAACGGAGCGATCGCAGAACAGCCGATTTACAGAGCGGCTGGGGAAGCCTATCATAAACAATACGCTCATCTGTTCGTCCTTGGCTTTGCGATCGCTCCTAGCGCTCGTCAGTTTGTAGAACACTGTCAGGATACGGTGGGGATTCCCGCGACTTACATCCAAGCAACTCCAGACCTGCTGATGGGGGATTTACTCAAAAACATGAGGAGTTCCCAGATATTCAGCGTCTGTGGACTGCCAGAGATTAGGATTAATCCCATCCCTGATGGTAAATATCAAGTGGAGTTATTGGGTTTGGATGTGTTTGACCCGGTTACAATGAAAGTGGACTCAGAACCGGGTAAGAATGTCCCCGCTTGGTTTCTCGATACTGACTACAACGGCCTATGTTTCCACGTCAATCAGGCATTTTTTCCCCGTACCGGCGCTTGGGATTCGATTAAGAAAGCTTTAAAGGGAACCTATGAGGAATCAGTCTGGGAACATCTAGCAGGGACAACCAGCGCACCTTTTGCCGTGGGAGAACATCGGCAAATTGCCGTTAAGGTGATTGATGACCGGGGGAATGAGTTGTTAGTGGTTAAAAGTTTGTAAGAGGTAGAGTTATGACTAATTCAGAGGCTCTTCTAGGTTCTGTGTGATGAGTTTAACTTACATAGGATCGATCTTTGTGTCCTTTGTGTCTTTGTGGTTCGTTCCACCCCCTCGCTAGGAGGAATGTATCTTAGAATACATTTTACCCACCAAACCTGGGAGAGCC
>NZ_JBHFLL010000292.1:0-14100 GCF_041928595.1 Microcystis sp. BLCC-F209 | reverse complement strand
AATGGCTACGGGATTTTGACTATTATTTCTCCTTTAGAGGTAACAATTGATGAAGCCAACGACAATTAAAAAAAGTTTTGACTGTTTAGCTTTTAAACAAACCAGTCAAGAAAAAATGGCTGAAGACATGAAAAATCTCAGTTATTCAGATCAGATTGAATATCTTCAAAAAAAGATTAATGAAAGTGATTTAAAGTTATGGTGGGAATCCATCAATAACAAGAAATAAGGCGCATTATACTCTGTTAATGCACCCGACAAAATAAGCGTGCTGCTACGCAGTGCCTTCAGTATCACACTCAGTCTCCAAAAATGCTCTCAAATATCTCACGCTTGACTCTAAAGTTAATTTCTCTAAGTCTTTGATAAAAACTCTCCAAATTTTCAATTTCTATCTTTCCTTCTTTGAGAAGTTTACGAATAATCGCTAAAGTTCCTTTAACATTTAAGCCTAAGCGTAGTGCTTCTTTTCTTGCTGCAAAGTCATCAAGGATGATATAATCAGTTTGTAATTCTATTCCTAAAGTAATGGCATCAGATTCACCTTTCCCTAAACGTTCATTTAAACTATTTGCTAGAGAGATTAATTTAATATTTAGGATAATTAATTTCTGTTGATTGATCAGCTTATTAAGAGTCTCTGAAGATTGATCTTGTTTGGCATTAATTTCTTGTTGTACGGTTGCAGGCAAATAAAAATTATCATTAGAATCTAGGAATTTTTCTAAAAATCCTAACTGAGACAAAAAGATTAAAGGGGAAGAATTAAAAACAATTTTCATAGAGATTACCATTTTTTTTCTCTATCTATGTCTTCTGTAGTAAGATAAGAAAAATCGATTCCCATTAATTCTAAAATTTTCAAGAACATTTCTGTATCCATTTCCATGATTTCTGCGGCTTTATGAAGACTGATGATGCGAGAAACTAAAGCACCCACCACAAAAATAAATTGTTCTTTTTGTTCAATATTATCAAATAATTGTATTTCGGCGGCAATTTCTTGAAAAGTAATCGAAGTATTCATTGTCTTGCTAAGTTTCATCAATTAAGACATATCTAACTTAATTTTAACACAAAACCAACCCAACAAACTGCCTTGCCTCAATCTTTTAAATTAACGTCTTTGGATCATTTCATCAATAGACAATAAATAAGGCGCATTATAATTTGTTAATGCACCCTAAAAAAATCAGCGTGCTGCTTTGCGAATATCTTCGAGATCGCACTGATGTTGCCTTACTGGGAAAAAATGGTATAATAACAAGGATTGATTGATCTTATTGGCAAGTAATTATGTCATCTTTAGTTATCTCACAACATATTGAAATCACTCCTGGTATCTGTGGTGGAAAACCTCGTATTGCTGGACATCGAATTAAAGTTCAAGATATTGTAATTTGGCATGAAAGAATGGGAATGTCACCAGATGAAATTATTTATCACCATCCTACTATTACCCTAGCAGATGTTTATGCGGCCTTGACCTATTACCATGACAATCGAGAAGAAATTAGACGACAAATTGAAGCAGGAGAAACTTTTGCTAAACAACTACAAGGAAACAAACCATCTTTAATTGAGAAAATATTACAGGGTGAAAATGCCAGTCAAGATTAAATTTCATCTGGATGAAAGTGTTAGTAATGCTATTGCAAACGGCTTGAGAATGCGGGGAGTTGATGTCACAACATCCCCAGAAGAGGGTCTAATTGGTGCATCTGATGGAAGACAACTAGCTTATGCTTTGTCCCAACAACGAGTCATTTTTACTTTTGATGATGATTTTCTTAGTTTGGCCTCTACAGGTATTGAACATTGTGGCATTATTTACACTCGCCAACAACGTCAGCCAATTGGAAAAATTATCAGTGATTTAGTCTTAATTTGGGAATGTTTAGAACCTCAATATATGTATAAAAAGATTGAGTTTTTGTAAAGATTAGACACAATAATAAATAAGGCGCATTATACTCTGTTAATGCACCCGATCAGAAAAGCGATCACACTAATAAAGATATTCCTCTTTATCAGTTTCAATGACACAATTAGAAGTAGGATAAGCAACACAAAGCAATACATAACCATCGTCTATTTGATCATCATCTAAGAAAGATTGATCTGATTGATCTACACTACCAGAAACGATCTTACCAGCACAGGAACTACAAGCTCCCGCACGACAATCAGAAGTAATATCTAGTCCGTATTCTTCAGCTACATCAAGAATGTACTCATCAGCAGGAACTTCAATTGTCTCTTTTCCATCAGGAGTAATTAAAGTTACATTATAGTAACCTGGACGAGAATTATTAGTTGATGAAGTGTTCAATTTATTTCTTATCTCAGCAGGAACATCATCATAAGTTACTTTATTTTTATCGTAAATTGTTTGCGTTGTTCTTGGATTTTCAGAAATCATTTGTTTAGCTTTTTTAAAAGCTTCTGGAGCAGCTGTTTTACCTGTTGCCATTAACAATCCTGAATCATGCCAACTATTTAAAAATCGAACTGCTTTTCTGACAAATTTTCTTTCTTCACTACCAAGACCATCATATCCTTTAATAGCTTGTCTAATTAAACTCCCAACCATGGCACCCGTAATGGGAATACCAATTGATTGGATAATAGGAATACCCGTAGAAATAAGAGCAATCAAAGCACCTACTGTTCCTGCTGCTCCTCCAATTGTTGCAATGAGTTTAAGACCAGCTACAACATCTTTTTTAGTCCATGCTTCATTTGCATAAGTTTTCAAATCTTCTTCAAGTTGACTTAAATCATCATCGATTCCACCCATTTTTTTTGTCTCCTTACCACCACTTATCGTTGAATTGAGAAACTATTATCACAAGACAAAATAATACAATACCCATTATTATCCATGGGTTTTGTGTAAATTCAAAAAGAAGGACAACAGTACAGGTAATTAAAATGAAAAGAGCAATATAAGCAAGAAATTTCATGATTTCTCCGAAAGATTATTTGCGACGTTTATTCATTTCTCTATTAATCTCCTTTTCATATGAGTGTACTATCTGTGCCACCTTATGAGCATTTTCATAAGAATAGTCAAATTTTTCATGGAGCAAGTCTTCAATAGCATCAGGTAAATACTCAAAATCTATATCTAACATGAGAGCTAATTTTGCAAATTTTCCTGCCATTTTTTTGATGTCACCATCACACATGGCTTGCAATCCGTCTCCCACAAGTTTAAGTCTGTC
This sequence comes from Microcystis sp. BLCC-F209, assembly GCF_041928595.1. NCBI lineage: Bacteria > Bacillati > Cyanobacteriota > Cyanophyceae > Chroococcales > Microcystaceae > Microcystis > Microcystis sp. BLCC-F209. The sequence goes on along the minus strand of NZ_JBHFLL010000292.1, from coordinate 10,873 downwards.
CGTAGTCCAAAGAACATATCCAACAGCGAGTGACGAAGTTGTTGCAATTGTCGTAACGGTAGTAGCGGTAGTAGCTAACCCATTAACCGCAACACTATTCGCAATCATAGCACCTCCTTTTGCTGCCATTGCACTTGTACCATGTGCTGCTAACCAGTGTGCAATAGCTATAGCTCCTTTGACCATTAAAAATGATTCTACGATCGGCATAACAATTTACCTCTTTTGTGAATTATTTAAAATTCGGGATAATGCTTCACCAGAGAACTTATTTTTGAGGTTTCTAGTGATAATCTTGGCAAAAATTATTTCACAAACTACACTGACGATGAGTCCAGCAATTATTTGGAATACCAAAGGTAGCCAAGAAAACAAGACAAGAGCGATGACAATCTCAAGAGTTAATCTAAAAGCTTGGGATGTCTCTAAATTGTGTAACAACCAATTTGGTTTCATATTTTCAAATCTACCCTCCCGAATACTTGATACCAACTTGACTTAAAATCTGAACCACTTTACTCGCGTCATAACTGGGTACTTCTATCTGATCCCCTGAAATTGAGGCATTTGAACCCAATGAACCGACGATTTTTGCCTTAGCTTCTGATTTTTTAGAATCGAGCGCATACTTGTCTAAAACGAACTTCGTCATAAAATACCTACGTTAAACTGAGACATAAGCAATAATACTTAGAACTAGCGTTGCTGAGTTAGATATGGTTAGTTTTAGGTCTGTTTTGCTTAACTACATTCCATCATGCCAAACGCTTCCAAAAAGTGACAACCCCTAAACATCGGATTTTATCGGGAGTTTTGTCGGGTAAATTTTTCTGAAAATTGGAAAAAGCGGGATTTAGTTGGGCTATAATACCCAAAAGTCTTTTGCTGTGTCGATTGTATGAATATCACGGAAGTTTTACAACTGATTGACGAACGCCTTATTGAGCGAGATAAAAAGCCGCTAAATACTATCCAGAAGGCTATTTTTGAAGGGAGTTGGCAAGGACAGAGTTATCAAGAAATAGGTAACGAATATCACCGCAGTGAGACTCATATTAGAGAGGAAGGTGCTAAATTATGGAAGCTTTTATCGGATGCTTTTGGGGAAGAAATAAGAAAATCTAATTTTCGTTCTACTATAGAAAGAATGAAGATTAAATCATCTCCAAATTCTTTGAATGTTGTAAATAGTAACAATAACCATTTTTGCCATACACAAACCTTCACTTTACCCAATGACAATGATAAAAATAGATATATAAACTCTCAATCTGAATCAAAATATCATGATCTAACCCTTGCTCCCCAAATTATTGACTTTTATGATCGAGAAAATGAACTGGCAACAGTCTCGAACTGGGTATTTAAGCAAAATACTCGCTTAATTGCTGTTTTGGGATTATGGGGAATAGGAAAAACCACCCTAGTTAAACGATTTATTGATCTCAATTTAGAACAATTTGAAGTGGTGATTTGGAAAAGTTTAAAATTTCCTAAGTCTTTAGATTTATGGCTAAATGATTTATTGAATACTTGCCAAAAAGAACCGAAGGAAAGCACCGATAATAAAATCCAGCAATTGTTAGAAGTTCTAAGCAATCATAAATGTTTAATCGTCTTAGATGATTTTCAAAATCTTTTTGCTGTTGGTCAAATGGCGGGTAATTATCAACCTGAATATAGCAGTTATCAACATTTTTTAAAACTGATTGCAGAAATCCAACACCAGAGCCATTTTATTCTCATTAGTCAAGAAAAATCTGCGGAAATGAACTATCTTAATCAAGAAAATTCTCCTATTCAATGCTTAGAATTATCAGGATTTGAAGCGATTGATTTTCTTGAAAATAAAGGTTTACAAGATGGGGAAAGATGGTTAGAATTAATTCAATTATACGAAGGTAATCCTTTTTATTTAACTGATATTGCCGTTTTGATTAAAGATGTTTTTGATGGCAAGGTTAACGATTTCTTGGCAGAAAATAGCTTAGTTATTACAAAAAAAATGCAGTCTCATTTAAAACAAATTTTTGGTCGCTGTTCTCCCCTTGCCCAACAAATCGCCTTAGAATTAAGTAAAGTTGATCAACCTTTATCTAGAGAGGAGTTAAAAAATAACCTAGATTTATCTGCTAGTGATTTAATCAATGGTTTACAATCCTTGCAACAACGTTATTTAATTCAAAGGGAGCAAAACCGATTTCAATTATCATCTATTTTTAAAGCGTATATCAAAAGCGATTGATTGTAATATTTTTTAGAGGAGATCGAGTCTGAAAAAGAACCCTTCCAACCTCTTAAACTGATTAGTAACAATTAGAGGCAATCAGCGATATTGATAGCGATCTGTGAGATTATTCTTGAGATAATATAAGGTCGATGTCTGATAACTGATAATTGATCGCTGAATTTAACTTCTTAAAGAAACTTGGAACTGTTTAACTAAAGCTTCTCGCACTTTTGTCATTAAGGGTTCCACATCTTCATCGGTTAAAGTTCGATCGCTGGCACGATAGACTAAACTAAAGGCCAAACTACAATGATTTTCTGGCACATTCTGCCCCTGATAGCGATCGAATAATTCGACTTTTTCTAAAAGAGTTCCCCCAGCATTTTTGATAGTTTTTGTCAATCTATCTACGGGTATATCTGTAGAAACAAAGAAGGCGATATCTCGTGCCGCCCCCGGATAGGTAGAATAGACCTGTAAACGCGGGGTAATTTTGGCACTATCGCTAAGAGTTGCTAACAGGATCGGGAACTGGATTTCAAAGGCATAAACTGCCTCAATTAATCCCTTTTGCTGACGCAATTGCGGGTGTAGTTGACCGAATATACCTAGGCGTTGTTTGCCAATCCATAAAGATGCTGTTCGTCCGGGATGAAAACGCGCATCTTCGGCATCTTTTTCGTAGCTTACTGTCAGCGAAAGGCGATCGAATACTGCTTCTAAAATGCCTTTTGCTTCATACCAAGTCATGGCCACCTCTTTACCCGATCGCAGCCAACGTCCAGCAGGGAAGAAATCACCGCCAAAAATGCCAGCAATCGCATCGTATTCGTTGATATTATCCGATTCTAAGCGGAAAACTCGCCCGATCTCGAAGCCATTTAAGGAACCGTTACCCTGAGACTGATTATACTCAAACGCTTCGATTAAACCGTCGAGGAGATTAGTCCGCAAAGCAGAATACTCGACAAAAAGGGGATTAGCGAGGACAACTTCCGCTAATTCCGGTTTAACTAGGGAATACTGGACTAATTCCGTCAAACCGACTGCTCGAAAAGCTTCCCGTACCCGACGCTGTATAGTTTCCTCAAAGGATAATCCTCCGGCTGCGGTTTTTGCTGGCAAAGTATCGACAAAGCGATCATATCCGTACAGTCGCGCCACTTCTTCAATTAAGTCAATTTCTCGTTCTAAATCCCGATAACGGTAGTCTGGCACTGTCACAGTCCACAGAACAGGATTTTTCGAGGTTAACTGTAATTCACAGCCTAAATTGCCTAAAATCCGTTCCACATCTTCGGCGAGAATTTTGCCGATCGCACCATTATCTAGGGTAACTTGACCCAGTAGCTGCTGCAAACGTTCTAAACGCAATTCGATCGAACGACTGGACTGATCGGCACGATAATCAGCTTTAACCTGACTGCTGACAGTTCCCCCAGCTAACTCTAGAATCAAATCGATCGCCCTTTGACAAGCATATTCCAAAGCGGCGGGATTAACACCGCGTTCATAGCGTCCGGAAGATTCGCTGCGTAAACCCTGCGCTTTTGAGGAACGACGGATAGCGATCGGATCGAATAAAGCCGACTCTAGCACAAGATTAACGGTTTCCTCGTTAACTTCTGTATCTTGACCTCCCATCACTCCCGCTAAAGCTACCGGCTTATTATTGGCAGTAATTAATAAATTAAGCTCTTTTAAGCTTCTTTCCTGACCATCAAGGGTAATGATTTTTTCCCCTTCCTCGGCAAAACGGACCCCAATAGTAACGGATTTACCTCCGGCAAAACTTTGTAAACGATCGCGATCGAAAGCGTGTAAGGGTTGTCCCCACTCCAAAAGTACATAATTAGTAATATCGACCACATTATTGATCGATCGCAATCCGGCAGCCTGTAAACGCTGTTGCAACCATAGCGGAGATGGGCCAATTTTTACCCCCTCGATCACCGTACCAATATAAGCAGGACAAGCTTTATTTTCTGATATTTCCAGCGTTAAATCTTTTTTAGGGGAAAATTCACCTAATTTCACTTTTGGTAGGCTTAATTCTCCTCCTGTCAAAGCTGCCACTTCCCGCGCGACTCCGATCATACTCAAAGCATCGGCACGGTTAGCGGTGGGAGAAATATCTAAAATCACCTCATCGAGTCCTAAAAGGGGACGAACATCTGTACCTAAAGGGAGATTTTCCTGGCTAAAAATGTGGATTCCTTCAGAATCTTTAGTTAATCCTAATTCTGCGAGGGAACAGATCATCCCTTCCGATTTTACCCCGCGCAATTTAGCCGGTTTAATCGTTAAATTGATTTTGGCTAAATAGGTTCCCAAAGTAGCCACGGGAACTAGAATATCAGCCCTAGCATTGGGCGCACCACAGACAATTGTACTAAGATTTTCCTGACCGATATCCACCTGACAGACACTTAATTTATCCGCATTGGGATGGGGTTGGCGATCGATAATTTTACCAATAACCACACCCTTTGCCCATTCTCGGCGATCCTCGATCTCTTCCACTTCTATTCCCGCAATTGTCAATAATTCGGCTAATTCTTGGGGAGATTGGGCTATTTTGACTAATTCTCGTAACCAGTTGATCGAAATCCGCATCGTTAATTCTTGCTTGCCGTTGGTTCTTAACTATTGTAAACGGTGGGTTGTCACCGCGACTGGGTTGGCAGGAAAATGATTGCTAGTCAAAAAAAGAGCCACAAATGAGTTATAATACAAGGGTTTTATCGTAAAAATTGCAAATTTTATCTTTGATCCTAGCTATTTCAGTTATTATCGGCAATATTGTAGGAGCCAGTAAAAATGACTCGGCTTTTTGAAAGTTTACAAATCAGTGGTTATCGTGGTTTTGAACAAATAGAACTGTCTTCTCTAGGACAGGTGAACATTTTTGTCGGTAATAATAATTCTGGCAAAACTAGCATTCTCGAAGCTGTTTCAATTGTTTGTAATCCCCTCGATCCCTTTCAGTGGCTAGAAGTGGCCCAACGTCGATTATACTTAGGCAGAATATCTTTAATGCGACCGGATTTGGAAGCAATTAAATGGGTTTTCTTTCGTCAGAATAATCTTGCTAGTAACCCATCCTATCAAGGACAAATTTCGATCAAGTGTACTGGAAATTCACCAATTAAAAATCTAGCGGCTAATCTCACCGATATTTACGGTGCGAGCAACGAAAAAGGCAACCCAGAAAAGTTCAATGATGATTCCACCGATTCGGAAACAGATCTGGTTATCAATGGGTTAGAATTAAGTGTTACCGCCCATATTTTAGAGCAAGGCAGTCTGCTTGGGATAGATAATGAACAAGTATTTCAGTTTTGGGAAAAAGAGCGTTTTATTCAAAGGAAAAGACAAAAAATACTGGTGGAGAATGCCACCATATTTCCTGCTTATTTGTCCTCGGAACCAATTCTAGATAGACTATCCAAAATTATCCTAAAGGAAGAAAATAACAAAGATGACATCCTAGCTTTAATTCGGTTATTTGACGAGGAAATCACCGACCTACAAATACTTTCACCCAACAATAGACCAACTCTTTATATAGAACATAAACAGCTTGGTTTTGCTCCTCTCTATGTGTTTGGTGACGGATTTAAAAGAACCTTAGTTATGGTGCTTAGTTTGTTGACAATTACCGATGGGGTACTTCTAATTGATGAAATCGAGACATCTATTCATATTTCTGCCTTAAGTCGTGTATTTTCTTGGTTAATTAACACCTGTAATCAAAGAAGAATTCAACTTTTTGTAACTACCCATAGTTTAGAAGCAGTTGATGCCATGCTACGGTCAGAAAAGGCCATAGAAGACATGGTAGCTTTTCGATTAAATTCTCCAAGGGAAAAACCTCAAAGATTTTCGGGCGATTTATTGCATAGATTGCGTTGGGAACGTGGGTTAGATGTGAGGTAAAGATGGTGAGATACTGCTATATTGTTGTCGAAGGTCCCCAGGATGTCGAATTCCTAATTGGTTTACTTAAATTTTATGGCTTAAAGCGAGTTATTCATTTATCTTCATTGGATAAATTTTGGGAAACACTTATCCCGAAAGCTTATCCACTAGACGATGATTTAACCAAACGAGTACCAGTACCATCTTTTGTTCAAAATGAGCAACTATCAATCGCTTTACATAGTGCTATTGGCGATACACGCATAGCGCAAACCATCGAAGAAAGTCTCAAGTTTATTCAACCTTCACAGCTTTTTAGTGTGGGGATTTTTGCCGATGCTGATTACAGGGAAACACCTCAAGAAAGGTTCAATAAACTAATTACTAAGTTATCGGATATTGACTTACCAAATTTGCTACCACCTTCTCAAATTGGTCAAGTTAACAATCATTCGCCTCGCTGTGGTATTTTCATCGCTCCTAACAATCGTGAGCAAGGAACTTTAGAAGATATTCTCCTCGAATGTGCTAAGATAAATTATCCTGATTTACTCAATCTTTCTCAAACCTACATAGAAAGTATTGACAGGAATCAGTTAACTAAAAATGATCTAGAAGATTTTAAAAAACCAGCAGGTGAAAAGAAAGCAATTATATCCAGTATTAGTAGTATATTAAGACCGGGTAAAGCCCTACAAGTTTCCCTACAAGATAATCGCTGGCTAGATAAGCAAACCCTAGAATTAGAGAGCATCAAGCTTATTAAAAATTTCCTTGAGCAAATTATCGGACTTTGAGAAAAAAAAGATAATTGAATAGCTGCTATCGAAATTATCCCCATCTCCACTAAAAACAAGCTATCCTAAAGATTGCCATCCCGTTGCGATTCTATCCGTGCCTTACTATTCCCAATATCCCGACGCTTTTACTCCCAGTTATCTGAGCGAACTACAAGGACAGATTCTCGCTTGTCCCCACTTCACAGTTAACAATTTAAATCGAGATTTCGTTAAAACCAAAGGCTTTTCCATCGCTTTTCGACGCACACAAATCAGCGAAGTTGCACGAATGTTTCCCTATTTTAAACCCTATCTTGATCGCAGTTTACAAGCTGACTGCAACGCTTTTTATCTTAACCCCTTACTCCTACAAACCGGTTCACGCGTCGATCCCCATATCGATCGCTCCCTGCGCTCCTATTGTAAAACAATCGATCCTCCGCTCCTAGTTAGCGTCCTTTATGTGCAGGTTCCTAAAGATATTCAAGGGGGGGAACTGGTACTAGCAACAGGCAATCGTTCCGTGGCCCAGATTCGTCCTTGTGCTAACACCCTGATCCTCTTTCAAGGAGATCTCACCCATTCAGTTAATCCCGTTAGCTGTTCTGGTATTCGTCTGAGTCTTGTCTGCGAACAATATCGTTTAGATGCCGAAGAATTGCGAGAGATTCCCGAAATACAGATAGAATCGCGAACCATAAAACCAGAAAAGAAAAAAAAGAAAGCTCGGGTTGTTGCCCTACAATAAAAGGGCATTTTTGTAAAGATATTCTAGATGGTGATGCGCGAACCGATCGTCGAATTAAGGGGAGTAACCAAAGCTTTCGGCAAGAAAGTAATCTTAAATAACGTCGATCTGAAAGTGTACGAAGGGGAAGCGATCGGCGTGATCGGTCCATCGGGGACGGGAAAATCGACGATTTTGCGCTTAGTCGCCGGATTACTGGCCCCCGATCGAGGAGAAGTGTACATCTACGGCACAAAACGCCAGAGAACCGTAGAACAGGGGGAAGATCCCCTCGGTGTTGGTCTAGTTTTCCAACAATCGGCCCTTTTTGACTCCCTCACTGTCGGGGAAAATGTCGGTTTTGCTCTCTATCGCAACTCAAAGCTAAAACGAGCCGAAATCCGGGATTTAGTGGAAGAAAAACTCGATTTAGTGGGAATGTCCGGTTCCTACGACCTCTATCCCTCTGAAATATCCGGAGGGATGCGAAAACGCGTCAGTTTAGCCAGAGCAATTATCAGCGATCCCTCGATCGCCGCCGATCGACCGAACATTCTCCTTTACGATGAACCCACTGCCGGACTCGATCCCGTCGCTTCTACCCGCATCCAGACGGTAATTATGGAACTTCTCAAAGTAAAAAAAGCCTGTGGGGCCCATCTCATTGTCACCCACGTCCACAGCACCATCGAAAATACCACCGATCGCATCGTTTTTCTCTATAAAGGTCAATTTCAATGGGTTGGGCCGACTCAAGAGGCTTATCACTCGGAAATCCCCGTACTCAAGCAATTTTTTACCGGCAGTATCGACGGACCAATTCAGTGATCAGTAAACAGTAAACAGTAATCAGTAATCAGTGAACTGATAAGCTGCCCGCGCATTTAAATTGCTTGTTGAGACGAGGCAAGAGGCACTCTTGCAAGACCCCCCCAACCCCCAAACCCCCTGCCCCCCCCCGACATCGGGAGGGTCGGGGGAAATTCAGCTAATCTAAGGATAGGCGGTTAAGATGCGTCTTAGCTTAACTCGCATCTGATCACTGATAACTGATAACTGATCACTGATCACTGATCACTGATCGCTGAAATACCCCGATTTCTCCTGTAAGATACTGTGTAGAGATGAGGAGTAATTATTTATGGAAGCTGGCGGTTCACAACGGGGGATTTCCCCAACTCTGCGGCAAAGTGGTATCGGTTTAATGTTACTGACATCGGGGGGAATATTAATCTGGTTTATCGCCTGGTTAAGTAATTTTAGCTTCGGGGGGCGCAGTTATCGAGCCAGCTTCCTTTTTCCTAATGTGGGTGGCATGATGGTGGGAACCCGCGTCGGTTATCGGGGAGTGAGAATCGGGCAAGTGACGGCAATTACCCCAGAACCGGAGGGAGTCGCCGTAGAAGTGGAGATTTCGCCAGCAGATCGCCTAATTCCCAGTAATTCCCTCATCGAAGCCATTCAATCCGGTTTAGTGGGTGAAACCACGATCGATATTACTCCCCTGCAAGCTTTACCCGTCGGTGGTGTCAAAGAACCCCCTTTGAGTCCTAACTGTAATGGGGAAGTGATTATCTGTAACGGTTCCCGTTTACAAGGGCAATCGGCGCTAAATGTCAATACCTTGATCAGATCTTTACTGAGAATTTCTAATCTAGTTAGCGATCCCGATATGGTGGCCGGATTTCGTTCTTTTACCCAACGCGCTGCTAATGCCTTGGGGGGACTCGATCGCTTTAGTGGTGAGGCAACCACCGCTTTAAGCGAGGTTCGTCGCAGCGGTACTCTAGGTAAAGTTAATTCGGGGATGAGATCCCTGGAATCCTTACCGCAAGTATCCGGTTCTCTCGATCGCCTTTCTAGTGATCTTTCTGGTGTCGGGGGATTGAGTCAGGAAGCAACTACTTTACTGAGAAGTTTACAGGGAAGTGGCGGCCTGAGAAATTTAGACGCTACCCTAGTGGAGGCCCGAAAAACGCTGCTTTTGGTGGGAGAAACCACCGAAGAACTGCGGGTTTTTTTGGCAGCTAATCAAAATCGTTTAATTGCTACTCTCGATAGTATCAAAACTACTAGCGATCGCCTACAAACTACTCTCGCTGCTTTGGATCCGATTCTGACGGAAGTGCAGAAAAGCCAAATTATCGAGAATTTAAACACTATTTCGGCAAATGCTGTTAAATTAAGTGAAAATTTGGGAAATTTTACCGCTTATCTCTCCGATCCTGCCACTGTTGTCACCCTACAGCAACTCCTCGACTCCTCTCGCGCTGCTTTTGCCAATCTTCAGAAAATCACCTCGGATGTGGATGAAATTACCGGTAATCCGCAACTGCGACAGGAAATTATCCGTTTAATTCAAGGTTTAAGTCGTTTGGTTTCTTCTAGCGAACAACTACAGCAGGAATTCGCCCAAGGTCAAGCAATGACAAGAATGGCCGCCCAAATTGCGACAATAGCCCCAAATCCCGCCCCTAATACCCCAGAAAAAGACCCTAAGAAACCTGAATCTGAGTAGCAGAATTTGGGGTTAGGGGTTGGGAAAAAAAAGTCCGAGCATTTGTACTAAATTGTTTCAAGACCCTGCTAGTGTGCCTAATTTTTTGTCATAGCTAAATGAGGAATTTCTTCACCATGTTGACGATAACTTTCTTTAACGCCTTCCCAAGCTAAAATTAATTGATTGAGTGCTGTTTGAGGGCTATCAGCAAAAGCGGAAACGCTAGGCATTTCTACTAAGTATGCTATCCAATCTCCCTCCTCATCTTGGAAGATATTAATGCTAAAACCGTTAAAATCCTCGGTGGTTGGATTCATTTTCTTCCTCCTGTATTTTTAAAAATTGTTTAACTTGATAAGCTTTCGCTTCACCGTTTTTTGTCGGTTGAATAGATAGACGGACTCTCTTGGATGAATACCAAATGTGATGACTTCCTGTTTGATGGTCAAAAGTCCAACCGCAAAGATTAAGCAAACTCTCAAATTCGCTAAAACGTAATCCTTGAGGCGATTTTTTGGCCTTTTCTAGCAGTTTTTCTTTTTTTCCCATCGATCGATCACAACGAACTCAATCTATTTGGCTCTCTTAGGTTTGGTGGGCAAAATGTATTCTAAGATACATTCTTCCTAGCGAGCGAGTGGAAGGAACCACAAAGACACAAAGGACACAAAGATTGATCGATCCTATATAAGTTAAACTTATCACACAGAACCTAG
>NZ_JBHFLL010000291.1:0-2231 GCF_041928595.1 Microcystis sp. BLCC-F209 | reverse complement strand
AAAGCCACTCTTAATCGTGTCTTGGAACGAAATAGAGGCTTTTAAAGACTGCGTACATGGAGAATTAAAACAAGAATTACCCTCGAAAAGCCTATTTTTCCACTAAGTATTTATGCTCATTGCAAAGGTGAGATGCTCCCTGGCAGTTTTGTTGGCAAAACCCTAGAGAGAGTCAATCCCTATCAAGTTGAGTGCATTAGTCCTGTGCAAGCAGTTTCCTTTTCCGCAGTTGAGAGTTATCAAATGGCAGAAATTCTGCTGTCTCATCTTCAGCAAGCACAAGAACTAAGTATTATTCGTAGCTACAAACGTACTGATGTTATGGTCCTGAAATTACTGTCATGGTTAGGCAATCAATTTGGTAAACAAACCGGTAACGGACAATTAATTGATGTGCGTTTAACTCATCAGGATATCGCTGACTTATTAGGAACCACTAGAGTCACAATTACCCGCGCACTTAATCATCTTGAACAACAGGGGGCCGTGGAACGTCTTCCCGTCCATCGTCTTCTTTTACGAGAGGAGGAAATCTGGCACTATGAGATTTAGAATGGGAAGGATTATCTCTTTTTTCAATCTATGAATTGGTTAGTAACCCTTTTAATTACTAGCGTGACGAGTTTTGTGGCCACAAATCTTGATGATCTGATGGTGCTAATGTTGTTTTTCTCGCGACTTAATGCTAATTTTCGACCTCGACACCTGATTATTGGTCAATACCTCGGTTTTACCCTGATTCTTCTAGCTAGTTCCCTCGGTTTACTATTTGGGTTACTGGTTTCTAAAGAATGGATTGGTCTATTAGGATTTATTCCTTTGATTATCGGCATTAAACAACTTTTGTCAAGGGAAAATGAAGATTACATTCAAGAAGTAAGAGAAGATGTTAATTATTCTAAAAATCGCTCCTTTTTTCCTCGTTTTCCCTCCCAAACCTATTACGTTGCCGCCGTGACCGTGGCTAATGGTGGTGATAATATTGGTATCTATACCTCTCTTTTTGCCAATAATTCCCCGATGCACGTCTTAATTATCATGATAGTTTTTTATCTCATGATGGGTATTTGGTGCGCCCTAGCCTATTTTTTGATTACCCATCCCAGGATAGCTAAAGTGGTTACAAACTACGGACATAAAATTAGTCCTTTTATCTATATTATTCTAGGAATTTATATCTTAATTGACAGCAAATCCTATCGTTTATTTTTAATTTATTAAACAATAATGCCTAAAAATCGTCTTTTTGCTAGGCCAAGTAATCTCTTTTTTTTGTTATTAATCTTGGCGATTATTTTTAATCCTTTCGTGATTGTTAATGCTGGAGAAAGAGGGGTTTTAATGGTTTTTGGTCAAGTACAGGATAAAATACTTAATGAGGGTATTCACGGGATTATTCCCGTTGTTAACACGGTAAAAAAACTAAGTGTGAGAATCCAAAAACAACAGATAGCGGCCGAAGCTTCCTCCAAAGACCTACAGGAAGTATTTACAGATGTGGCTCTGAATTGGCATATTTTAGCATCAGAAGTTAATACTATTTTTCAACAAATTGGCGATGAAGCGGCTGTCATTGAACGAGTGATCGATCCAGCAGTGGAGGAAATTCTCAAGGCAGTTATGGCTAAATATACCGCCGAAGAATTAATTACTAAACGGGAGGAGGTGAAAGGGGAAGTAGATATTCGTTTGAGCGAAAGACTGAAAAATTATCATATCGGTGTCGATGATATTTCTTTGGTTCATGTCAACTTTTCCGATCGCTTTACCGATGCGGTGGAAGCCAAACAAATTGCCGAACAGGAAGCCAAAAAAGCCGGTTTTATGGTACTGAAAGCCTTGAAAGAATCGGAAGTAAAAATCAATCTGGCTCAAGGAGAGGCGGCAGCTCATCGCATTCTCCAAGATTCCTTAAGTCCAGAAGTTTTACAGAACAAAGCGATCGAAAGATGGGACGGTAAACTTCCGCTATTTATGGATGATAATCTGCTTAAGTCCCTTGAATTGGTTAAAGATAAGCGAAAAACTAGATGATAAAAACAATTTATTAAAACCATAAGAAAGAATACTTGATTTTATTGAACTTCCCTGCGAGGAACTCCTCTATGCTGTTTAAATCCCGAAAGACAAAGCAGAAATTTAACCCCGATTACTGGCGAGATCATTCGGCCAACGAACGTACCTATCTGTCTTGGATGCGTGCCTCGATCGCTTTGATGGGTTTTGGTCTG
>NZ_JBHFLL010000290.1:0-48129 GCF_041928595.1 Microcystis sp. BLCC-F209 | reverse complement strand
ATTTTAGCAAATGGAGAGAATTCTTGTCCATTAAGAAATGTTACAAATTACATGGGTACATTAAGAAAAGTTAAGCGGGTGCATCCATTGATGGATAAGGGTTTTCGGCTATTGTAGTATATATGTATGGGGAAAGTTCAGACATAACACAAACCGAAGAACCTAACTGATTACTGATAACTGATTACTGATAACTGATAACTGATAACTGATAACTGATAACTGATAACTGACAGCTATAAAAAAACCGACCAACAAGAGAGAATTCCTGTCAGTCAGTCGGTGATGATAGGCTGAATTTTAGTCAGCTTTATTTCTTAGCGGGGGCAGCCTTAACGAGTTCCAATTCACTTTCAGCGAAGTTATTGGTATTCAGTCCACCGGCGCTACCACTAAAACCGTGGTAGTTAACAGTGTTAAAACGGACGATAACGGGATAGAGGATACCACTTTTATCAACACTGGCTACGGTTCCTACATCGTTGTACCAGTAAGACTCTTTCCGTTTGACTCTAACTTCGGCTCCGCGTTCGATTCCAGGCATAGCTGTTGTTTTTTTTTAAGGGTTTAGTTAACAGGTTACAATCAGAGCGAATTTGCCGAAAGGGTTTTTACTTTAAGTTTTATTGCAAATCTTGCCACTCTGTTTGGACGAAATGCCCCGAACGTCCCCATAGGTCTGCCTTTGGGGCAATATTAACGATTGTTAAGTTAAAGGGAATGGCCGTAGTCAGGTATTTTTGGGCCGACATTCCCACATCTGGCCCGATTTGAAAAGCGGCTGCAGTGGCTAAACCTAAGCCTAATAACTGAGAAATCGGACCTCTGGGGAAGATAAGATGAGTTCCTAAGACTAAGCCGGCGGTTAAGGCTAAAGTTACCGATAAATTGGTGCCACAACGCGGATGTAGTGCCAATTGCCCCTCGCCATTTTTGAGACGATGAAGAGCCTGTTTGGCCGCCATTTGCAGTTCATTTGTATTAACCTGTCCGTAGAGATAAAAACCCCTATCGGTGGACAGTCCCCCCAGGGCCTCGTTATCCGCAGGGGAATGGTCAAAGGGTGATTGACGACGGGCAGCCATTTCGCTTAATACCCAGACGGTGGCGTGTTCCAAGGCGTGAACCTGTCGCAGGGTGAGAAATTCTTTCAAACCGGGGATAAAGCCGATTTGTGCCAGTAAATCGCTGTCTTGCCGGGGGGAGGGGTTTAACCAGTCAAAAGAGAGGTTAGAAGGGCTACTAGGGGTCATAAAGTTGTGGTAGGGGGCGTTTTTTCGAGGAGGACGAGGGTGCTATAGGGTTGCAAGGCGGTGTCCCAGTAGGTGTCTTTAATGGGGATTGACCAGGGTGGTTTCGGCAAAAGGTGGAAAATCTGGCCACAGGGAAACCGCTGCTAGTTCTTGCTTTAGGTAAGAAGCGAAATGATTCCAGTTATCTGGATTGCTGGTCTTGGTCATAGAAACTCTAGTCAATTAGCTGTCTAAATAGGCGTTAATGATAGCAAGAGCCACTAAGGGAGCGGTAATTGTTCTCAAAATGCGTTTTCCCAATGATACAGGTAGAAAATCAGCGGCGAGCGCTTGTTCTATTTCTGCCTCCGTCCATCCCCCTTCCGGTCCGATGGCCATGGTTATCTCGGTTGATGTTTGCAATTGAGAAAGTAGCGGGGCCACTGTTCTACGGGTAACACCAATATAACAAGTTGTCTGTGGGTTAGCTCCCCGCTTAAGGATGGCTAAAAATGATTGTGGTTCTTCGATAATGGGAATAATCTGTCTTTCTGATTGTTCTACAGCTTCCCGGGCAATTTTTCGCCAACGGTCGATTTTTTGAGGACTAGGATTGACTAAACCCCGTTCTGTCAGCAGCGGGATAATCCGATAAACTCCTAATTCGGTGGCAGCGCGGACGATATCATCAAAGCCATTTTTGGGAATTGCTACCATTAAATTCACTTGTACTGGTAGTTCGCTAGTTTCGTTTATCGCTTCTAAAAGATGGGCCGAATTATCAATTATTTCTGCTAACCACGCTTGTCCTTGTCCATTGAGGGCAATAAAACGTTCATGGGATTTTAAACGAACAACTTTTTTAAGATAATGACTTTGTTCGGGTGTTAAGGTAATTAACCCGTTTTCTAGGTTGTTAAAATCAAGAAGAAGACGGTAATACAAGGCGGTTTAGTCTATATTGATATTGTGATTAGGATCACTGTCAGCTATCTATTTTAGCTTTTATGGTGTTTTTGTATAGGGTTGAGAGTAGATTAGCTTATAGCAGTTATCTTAATGATGAAGTACGTAGTTTTCCTTTTGGGTAGTCAGTCGTCAATACCAAATTAGGTTATACTTCCTGTTGATGACAAAGGCTATAACTTACTATGGCCTCACCTACTCATATCTGTTATAAAATTTATCCTCATCAAGGTATCTCTTGGCAAATAAGAATTAAGACTTGACAATCTCCACTCCCCAACCCCTAACCCCCAGAAAATCCATGGACATCACTGCTAAAATTAAAGATCTGGCACAAAAATATGATATACCTCCTCAACTGCTCAAAGAAGCCATGGCTTTAGAAGTGGAAAAATTTGCTCTAAAAAATCGGCGGCTGTCACCTAAAATTATCGAACTTATCGAAAAATATACCGACTCCCCACAATCATAAATTTTATAGCTCTCTTGCATAATTTATTTTTGGTAAGTAGGGAGGCACAATTATTTGTAGGATGGGTTAGCGGTAGCGTAAGATGATCAGGCGTTGGTTTTCATGCTTCAAACCAACCTACGTTCATCTTATATTTAATGCCACCCACCCACTTAGTTTAAAAACGACAAAAATAAATATCAAGTTGCATAAAATCTCTAAATAAACCATTTAATTGGATTATTATTCATTCTTAATTCTCCTGATTACTGACTACTGGTTACTGAATCCTACCCAACCACAAAATTTTTGATTTTTACAAGAGTTATTATGACTTTGAGACTGAAACAAATTCGCTTAACTAATTGGAAATGTTATCCTAGTCAAAATATTACTTTTAACCTGCATCCCGACAGAAAAATTCAGATTATCTTCGGTAATAATGGCCACGGTAAAACTTCTCTGATGACAGGGATTTTATGGTGTCTCTATGGGGTAGATATTGTATCTAAAGAGACTCTGAAAACCTATTTTTATCGAGGTAAGGATGATTCTTCATCAGCAGAAGAAAAAGAAATGCGGGTAGAATTAAATTTTACTAAAAACGAGAAAAATTACTTTATCAGTCGCACAGCGAAACTAAAATTTAATGGTAGCAGTTCCTATCCTAGCGTAGAGGAAGCATTATTTTATGAAGATGGAACCATGAGAAGTAACTCTAGGGAATATATCGAAGCATTGCTTCCTAAATCTATTCGAGATTTTTTCTGTTTTGATGGCTCAAAAATCGAACAATATACCCAGATAACTCAAACTAAAGAAGCAAAAGAAGCAATTGAAAAAGTTTTGGGTATCCCTGAATTAAGAAACCTGCGCGATGATACAGAAAAAGCCTTACAAGAATTAGAAAAACGTTTAAATAAAGCAGAGGGAACCAGTCATGATTTTAGAGATAAGCTGCAACAATTGGGAGAATTAGAAGAAGATATTGACCTTAAAAAAGGTCAGCTTAAAAATGCCAAAGATAACGAAAAAAATGCTGTAGTTATTCATCAGGATGCTCAAGAAAAAGCTGCTCAGATTGAAAGTTTACAAGAAAAATTGGAGGAAATTCATGATTTAGAGAACAAGCGTATTGATTGGCAATCTCAGTTAAATAACCTACAAAAGTCTATCGATTCTTGGTTAAAAAAAGCTGCGATACCTTTGCTGATTAACTTTGTGCAGGAAATGGCTGACGATTTACAAGTTACTAGCTTAAAAAGCACTTCTAAAACTAATTCTACAGCAGTTTTAAAAGCAATACTTGAGGATAAAAGCTGTCTATGTGGTCGTTGTTTAGATAAAAATTCTCGTGATTTTATCCTTGAAAAAATTGCCGAACTAGAGTCCTTAGAAGTGGACAACGTCACCAGAATAGAAAAAGAGCAAATTAGAATTGATTTACAGGGAATTATCCGAGATAATGCCAAATTTAGTAATTATAGTCAATGGTTTTTACAAAGAGATCGTTTAGAAGAAGAAATTGAAGAAATTAATCAACATATTAGACAGCTAAAACGGGAAAGCACAGGAATAAATCAAGACTCGGTGAGGGAGATTTGGCGAAAAGTTATCGAATCGGAAGGAAAAGTTAAGGAGATTGAAGAAAAGATCGAACGCTTGCAAAAGGAAATCGAAATCAAAGAAAAGCAATTAGAAAATTTACGCAAAGAAGTGGAAATTTTAGCTAGTGAAAATCAAACCACCTCGATGTTATCTAATCAGGTTAAAATGGCCAGAGGTTTAAAAAATGCCACTAACGAATTAATCGAATGGCATATCGATAATTCCCAAAAAATGATTAATCAAGTAACCAGCGATCGCTATTTACAAGTAACCAATAAACCAGAGGAATATAGAGGAGTAGAAATCACTCCCGAATACACTTTAGGAATCCGTACCATCACGGGAAAATTATTAAATCCCGATGTCTTAAGTGCCGGAGAAAAGGAAGCTTTAGCCTTTGCTTTTATCACTGGTTTAAATCAAATAACCGATACTTGTGTACCCCTAATTATGGATACACCTTTCGGCCATTTAGACAAAGAACATCAAAAAAATATTATTAATTCCCTCCCTAATTTAAACTCCCAAGTAATTATTTTAGCCACCGATCGCGATCTTCCCGATCGACTTTTAAATCTGCTGCTCCCCTATACTACTGATATGTTCAAAATACACCGTTTGGCTGCCGATGAAGATGCTTCCGTGATTGAAGTGATGGAGAGTTACTAATGCAGAGAATCGATCCCAGTTTGAAGATTTATGCCTCAGAAACTTCCAGAAATTATCTACAGGTACTAAAAGATAATAAAACCTTTGAGCGCATGGTAGATGCTTATTTATTCGCCGCTGCTTTTGCCATTAAACAAGACTTCAGTATCTACGGAACCACTTTGAGCAATCGACAGGATTTAATTACTATTAGCCAAATCGAGCCAGAAGTTATTTTAGCTTTAACCGCGGGAATTTATATTATCTGTAAAAAGAATTCCTATCCTCAACCCAGCGACGGTAAAGAAGTTTTAGATAAGATCTGTCAATACGCAGAAGTGGGATTAAGGGAATTAAAAGAACGCTGGCAAGGCAAAGTCAGCAATCAAATCCAAGCTGACATTGAGAGAATTATCAATAATCTCTAAAATTCTCCCTATCTAACTATCTTTTTTAGCGATAACGACAAATTAGATTCTTTCCACACTGCCAAAAAAGACGGGTTCCACACGAATAGCAACGATACTAGCCGGACGTAAAACCATATATTCCCCTTGGATATTTCTGATCGGAACATTGATAAAATCGAGGGAATCGGCTTTCGGAATTAATTCGTTACTGTACCACTTTTGAAATTCTTGGATGGTCAAAAAACGGACTTCCTCGCGATGTCCACTGCTTAAGAACAAATGTACAGCGTACTCGTCAGCTTTTCTACTCATTTTTTTAACTAATCAGATGGAATTTTTGTAATAAAGTTGCCATTAAAGGCGGAAAAGTGAGACGCAATTCGCTCAGATCCGAGAAAATTAATTTTTGGTAGCTTGGCAGGTCAAAAGCTAGTTTACCCTTTAATTCCGCCCGATTTTGATAGGTTAGCAGAATTTGTCCGCCCTGTTTACAAGCGATCGCATAACCTAATTCTACACCCACTAGGGGACTAGGCAGTAATTCCGTTTCCTTTTGGCTAATCGCCGTAGCATCGGCAATAAATAATAAACTTTTGCGAATTTGGCGTAATTGACTATCACTCAATCTGGTGACATTGCCCTCAGTTCGGGGCGTTTCTTCGATTTTTAAGGGCAAACGGGAGCGTTTATTGAGATTTTCGACGGTTTCGGTCAAAACTGTTTTTAAAGCGGTGCTAGAGTCCTTAAATTGGCTTTGGGAGCTAAAATAAATGACGGGATCCAACCAAGCGCTGAGGTCCTGTTTAGTAAAATAAATTTCTTGGGAAATCAGGTCAATATTCGAGATGACGTAACCGCCACTACCTTCGAGGTAAAATTCCACCCTTTCCCCTTCTAGATAGCGTTGGAACCAGACAGAACCCTGTATTGTCAGACTATCATCGAGAAAATCGGCTCTTAAACCCGATTTTAAGAGACTATTGCGACTTAAGCGCAAGTCGTGGGGACGTTTGACAACCTCGCGGATAGGTTCGTATTGGTCCAGATACCAAGCTTTCAGGGCAATGATGGCCATAGGTGTGGCGATTAAAGACACTCACCCATTTTAGCAGTAAGCACCGATATCCTCTCCACATTCATCGGCAAGGTAAGAAAGAGCGCGAAATCTTAACATCATCAGGTTTTCGTAGAGGGGATTTAGCTTGCAAAGGGGCGGAATCTCTAGAATTTTCCAGCTAAATAGGGTAATTTTCCGCGCAAAGGGACATTGAGCCGGAATTAGACGACAAATTCGATGAGCTAGTGCGGGTGTATTAATCTCTAGGCGATCGATTCGTTGCCGCAGGGGTTGCCATAAATCCCATTTTGGTTGCGGTGACGGATTTTTCCGATTGCCTTTCGACCAAGGGGCGATCCAATTAGACACAATTATTTTATTTGTGGTATAATCTGATACATCAGCATCGGCCATAGCTTTATCTTCAATTGATTGACTCATAAGGTTCTATCTGAGACTACGGGAGGGCAAATGCTCTTTGCCTAAAATCCTCTAGGACTTTCGGACATTTGACCGCTTTAACGATAACATCTCTGGGATAAAATTACCCGTTAAGACTGCACGGGAACGCTGGGGCTGCGGCGAGGAAACTTGAACATTTGTACTAACTTTCCATCTCCGAGTTATCACCTGAAAGCTAATAGGCAACAGACGACAATAAGATAACGTCACCAGTGAGTTTAACTAGATTAATCTCTAAGCTTCCCCCAAAGATATTGGCTCTGATTAGAGCTATTTCTAGGTTAGCAAAAAGTCAGGTTTTTTCACGTCAGCATAGTACACTTTTTCTGGGTATAAAATGGCACCCAGTTTTGTCAAAGATACGCAATGCAAGGGGTGGGGTGTGGGAATTATCAATTATGAATTATCAATTATGAATTGGGTAGTTGGCTCTCTTAGGTTTGGTGGGCAAAATGTATTCTAAGATACAGTCCTGCTGGCGGTCGCAACGCGCTCGCTACGCGAGACCGAGTGGAAGGAACCACAAAGACACAAAGGACACAAAGATTGATCGATCATAGTGTAAGTTAAACTTATCACACAGAACCTAGAAGAGCCAGGAGTTTTTTGCTGTGAACTGATAACTGATAACTGATAACTGATAACTGATAACTGATAACTGATTTACATTCTTTCCAAAACGGGAATTCCCAGGAGATATAAGCCTAATTTTAGGGTTCTTGCCGTTAAATCACACAAAACTAAACGAGAGGTTTTAATCGGTTCTGCTGCTTTCAGAACGGGACAATTCTCATAAAAACGATTATACTTTTTACTGAGTTCATAAAGATAATCACATAAACGATTGGGTAATAAATCTTCTTCCACGGCACTAATTACTTCCGGCAGTTGCAGTAATTGTTTAGCCAGAATTAATTCGCTTTCATCCTTGAGAATTAGCGGTGAATTGGCACTTAAATCCTGAAAATTAATACCACCTTCGCGACTGATACTCTGAACCCTAGCGTAAGCGTACAGCATATAGGGGGCGGTGTTGCCTTGCAGATTGAGCATTTTGTCGTAACTGAAAACGTAGTTACTATTGCGATTTTGGCTGAGATCGGCGTATTTAACGGCACTTAATCCGACAGTTTCGGCAGTCTTAGCCATAAAATCGCTGGTTTCTTCTCTTTCCTCGCTTGTCAGTCTTTTTTCTAAGTCAGCTAGGGAACAGGCGATCGCTTGATCGAGTAATTCTTGTAATTTTACTGTCTCCCCGGAACGAGTTTTTAATTTTTTACCATCTTCCCCTAAAACTAATCCAAAAGCGACGTGAACCACTGCCACATTATCGGGTAAAAATCCCGCTTTTTTAGCCACCTGAAATACTTGGGCAAAATGGTTAGCTTGTCCAGCATCGGTAACATAAATTATTCTTTCGGCTTTATCTTGACGCACTCGATAACAAATTGCTGCTAAATCGGTGGTAGCGTAATTATAACCGCCGTCGGATTTCTTGACAATTAGGGGCAGAGGATACCCCTCTTTGTTGGTAAAACCATCGAGAAAGACGCATAAAGCGCCGTTGTCTTCTGTTAGCAATCCCTGTTGCTCTAATTCTCTGATTACTGTCTCAAGGTAGGGATTATAAAAAGATTCACCCCTTTCGGTTAGTTTTATATCGAGAATATCATAGATTTTCTGAAATTCCCGTCGTGATTGTTGACAAAGTAACTGCCATGCTTGACGACTTTGAGGATCACCCGACTGTAATTTTACTACGGCTTGGCGGGCAGTTTCTTTAAAGTTTTCGTCTTCATCAAAACGAATTTTGGCCTTTTTATAAAAGCTAACTAAATCCCCTAAATCCAGAGCATCTGCTTGGGTTAAAGCACTAGGATAAGCTTCTTGTAGATAGGTGATTAACATCCCGAATTGAGTCCCCCAATCCCCGACGTGATTAAGACGAATTACTTGATGATGACGAAATTCCAAAATCCGAGCAATACAATCACCGATTATAGTCGATCGCAAGTGACCGACGTGCATTTCTTTGGCAATATTGGGACTGGAAAAATCGACAATAATTTTTTGACTGGGGTTAGCAGCGGCAACTCCTAAACGGTTGTCAGTAATTAGGTCTTTTAATTGGGTTTCTAGATAACTGGGTTTAAGGGTAAGATTGATAAAACCGGGTCCGGCAATTTCGGGGGGTTGACAGAGATCATCTATCTCTAGATTTTTTAGTAAAGTTGTCGCCACTTCCCGGGGTTTTTGTTTTAATTCTTTGGCTAAAGAGAGGGAAATATTACATTGATAATCGCCAAAACGGGGGTTACTAGCGGCCACAATTAGGGGATCGGTAGCGGCGAAGTTTTCCCCAAAGGATTTAACTAGGGATTGGGAAAAACGTTCTTTTATTTGTTGGATAATGGCAGTCATAGAGAGAATTTAGGAATGAATGTTAGAAATCTATGGGTAATGAGGAAATTTATCTTGCTCTCATCTTGAATAGAATTGAGCCGGACGGGGTATTATGTCCATTTTCTTGGTACATTATAAGCATCAAATTTAGTATCTTTACTAATTAGAATTAGTGATCTGTTTAGAGACTGAGCAATTAGCATTCTATCAAATGGATCACGGTGATGCAAGGGTAAAGTACAAATTTTTAGAGTATCAGAAAATGATATAGACAGTAAGGTTATATCTGATGCTTCTAGTTTAGTTTCAATGGTTTCATAACTTTTTTGTAGGGCTAACTTACCTAAATTTAACTTAATCGCGATTTCTCAGAGACTAACAATACTGACATAAACTTCAGGAGCAAAATCAATTTCCTCCCGAAGATTATTAGGCAAGTTAGAATCGTTTTCAGTTAACCAGATGAAAGTATGGGTGTCCAGAAGAAAAGATGTCATCACATATATTCCTGAAAATCTTCCAAAGACTCATCAAAATCATCGGACAAAGGTAAGGTAAATGTACCTTGCAAAATTCCTGAACGACGTTTTCTAGGAGAAGGTTTCTCTATAATAACATCTGATTGATAATTGGCCATCAAATATTCAGCATAGTGAAGCAGTTCTATTTTTAATAACTCTGGCATTGCTTCGACAGTTTCTAAGATTTTTGTGTCTATATTCATAGGTTTGGCATACTTAATCTCAGCAAATTTTTACTAATTACTTATTCCTTAACCAATAAAACCACGGCATAAACTGCGATACCTTCTTCTCGTCCCACCGGTCCCAATTGTTCGTTAGTAGTGGCTTTAATTCCCACCTGGTCAGGATTAATCTTGAGAGTTTCTGCTAATTTGGCTCGCATCGCACTGAGGTGAGGTTTCATTTTCGGTTTTTCGGCGACAATTACCGAATCAATATTATTAATCTGCCAACCTTTATCGATAATTAATTGATTAACTTGTTCTAATAATTTTAAACTATTCGCCCCTTGCCATTGTGGGTCTGTGGGGGGAAAATAATGACCGATATCGCCTAAACTAAGCGCACCCAGCATGGCATCCATAATAGCGTGGGTTAAGACATCGGCATCACTGTGACCCAATAAACCCACAGTATGGGCAATTTCTACTCCTCCCAAAATTAAAGGTCTTCCTGTTACCAATCGGTGGATATCGTAGCCGTTACCAATACGAATATTCATAGAGCAGTCCTCATTGTCGGTGTTTCTGCAAATGTGAGATGCACCCAAATTGCGGTAGAATTTTCTTGGGGATAATCTCCTAACTTCTGACTATCCACTGCCGATTCCCGCAAAGGATAGCCATTTATTCTATCAAATTGAGAAGATATTAGGTAAGAACTAACTAAACACAATTAATTACACATATCTAACCACCTCTTGCCTTTTGCCTCTTGCCTTTTGCCTATCCTAACCAAAAAGTTAATTTTATCCTACTTACTTATGATAACACTTGTGACTATATTTTTCACTGCCTTGCTGGCAGTTACGGATTTTACTTACCAAGTTTTGATTCATTTTCCCATACAAATCATCAATTTTTTGGGGTCGTTGTTGTCCTATGGAGTAATCGGACTGATAATTTTTGTCCTAGTCTGGATTGTGGGTGACTGATTTCTCGGTAGAAAAAAATGAGAGAATCAGCCTTAGCCAATTCTCCCCAATTTAAGCCAACTTTTAATTTTTACTGTTCACTAGCCACTGCTTGGGGTTGTCCTTGCGGTTGGAATTGGAACATGGAATAAACCACATTGCGACGGATATCAATCATCATTTCTAAAAACATCTCGTAACCTTCCTGTTTATACTCAATTAGGGGGTCTTTTTGACCGTAACCGCGTAAACCAATCGACTCCCGTAAAGCTTCCATAGCTTGCAGGTGTTCGCGCCATAACATATCGATTTGTTGCAGGATAAAATAACGTTCGGCATCGCGCATTAAACCGGCGCGAATATTATCCACTTGACGTTCCTTAATTTCGTAGGCTTTGCGAACTTCTTCGTGTAGGAACATCTTGATATCATTGACACTCATATCCTCGACATCTTTAGCGGTAATATCTGCCAATAGATAGACGAATTCCTGAGATTTACTAATCAGTTTTTCCAAATCCCATTCTTCCGCCGGCAGTTCGGGATTAACATAAGCCATGACGATTTCATCCATGGTTTTTTCGGCGTATTGCAGCACCTGTTCTTTTAGGTCCATCCCCTCCAAAACCCGACGACGTTCGGCATAAATAGCGCGCCGTTGATTATTCATCACCTCGTCGTATTCAAACACCTGTTTCCTGGCATCATAATAGAAGGTTTCCACTTTTCTTTGCGCTCCTTCCAGAGAACGAGTTAACATTCCCGATTCAATGGGCATATCTTCTTCCACCCGGAAGGCATCCATTAAACCCGCCACGCGGTCGCCCCCAAAAATCCGCAATAAATTGTCTTCTAGACTTAAAAAGAAGCGTGTAGAACCGGGGTCGCCCTGTCTGCCCGCCCGGCCTCGCAATTGGTTGTCAATACGGCGGGATTCGTGGCGTTCCGTCCCGATAACGTGCAGTCCGCCTCTTTCTACTACCTCATCGTGTTCTTTACCCGTGTAATCTTCATAACTTTTGCGAATTAATTTATAGACTTCGCGTAACTTTTGAATAACTGGGTCATCCGTGGGGGCTTTTTCGGCTGCGATAGCGATTTTTTCTTCTACTTCTAATTCCGGTAAACTTTGAGTTCCGTGGGTATCAACGGCAAATTTAACCGCTTCTTTCAGGGCATTTTCTACCTCTTTCGGTAACTCGGTGGGAAAAATTTCCGCCGAGGCGCGCCAGTTTTTTTTCTTCTTACCCGGGGCGAATCCCTGCGGGCGATTGCGTTCTCCTAAACTGGGTAAACTAAAGGCCAGATTGTCATCCTCGGGCATAACTAATTTGGGCATTAAATACTCGCGAATTTTCAATCGGGCCATATAGTCGGAGTTACCACCGAGGATGATATCGGTTCCCCGTCCCGCCATATTCGTAGCAATAGTTACGGCCCCGGCCCGGCCTGCTTGGGCGACGATTTCCGATTCCCTTTCCACGTTTTCTGGACGGGCATTAAGTAAGTTATGGGGAATCTTTCTTTCCTGTAATAACAGCGAAAGCACTTCCGATTTTTCCACACTGGTGGTACCGACTAAAACCGGGCGACCCTGTTCGTGCATTTGTTGACATTCTTCGGCGACGGCGTTCCATTTTGCCTGTTCATTTTTATAGACCACATCGGCTAAATCTTGCCGGCGAGAAACGCGGTTAGTGGGAATAATTGTTACTTGCAGGTTATAGACTTTTTCTAGTTCCGTTTCTTCGGTTTTAGCCGTCCCGGTCATGCCAGATAATTTCGGATAGAGTAGGAAAAAGTTTTGATAGGTAATCGTGGCTAAGGTTTGGGTTTCCTGTTGAATTTCTACCCCTTCCTTAGCCTCCACTGCCTGATGTAAACCATCGCCCCAACGTCGCCCCGGTAATACCCGTCCCGTGAACTCATCAACAATAACAATTTCACCACTGCGGACGATATAGTTAACGTCTTTTTTCTGGAGTTCTTTGGCACGAATAGCGTTAGAAATATAGTGCGCCCAGGGATTTTCTTGGTCGTATAAATCGGTAACTCCTAATAGTTCTTCCGCTCTTTTAAAGCCTTCATCGGTCATTAAAACGTTACGGTCTTTTTCGTTAACTTCGTAGTCTCCCGGTCCGTCTTCTACTTTTTGGCGCACTAATTGTTTGGCGATTTCGGCGGCGAGAATATATTTTTCTGTGGGTCGATCGATCTGTCCTGATATAATTAATGGAGTTCTGGCCTCATCGATAAGAATGGAGTCCACTTCGTCGATAACGCAGTAGTTAAAGGGTCTTTGGACAACTTCCCCCATCACTGTAGCCATGTTATCGCGCAGATAATCAAAGCCGAGTTCGCTGTTAGTGGTGTAGGTGATGTCACAGGCATAATTTTTCTTTCTTTCTTCCGGACTCATGCCGGCTTGAATTAGTCCCACACTTAACCCTAAAAAGCGGTGTACCTGCCCCATCCACTCCGCGTCACGACGGGCGAGATAATCGTTGACGGTGACGACGTGAACCCCTTTTCCGGTCAATCCATTCAAATAAGCGGGGAGTGTGGCAACTAGGGTTTTTCCTTCCCCGGTTTTCATCTCGGCGATTTGTCCTTTGTGCAGTACCATTCCCCCCAATAACTGCACGTCAAAGTGACGCATCCCTAAGACTCGGATTCCCGCTTCCCGGACAATGGCGAAAGCTTCGGGGAGGATTTCCTCGAGAATATCCTCTCTTTGCTCATAATTTCTCGCTTTGTCCAATCTTTCCTTAAATTCGCTGGTTTTGCTCCTTAATTCCTCATCGGACAGGTTTTTAATGTCTTCTTCCAGCAGGTTGATTTCGGTGACGAGGGGCTGAAATTTTTTAATTTTGCGGGCGTTGGGATCTCCGAGTAGGGCTTTTAACATAGCAGTTTTTATTCTCTCGCTTCGATTGGCTCTTGATCTGTGGTGTTAACAATTGTATCACTCTCGTTGGGAGTAGAGAGTCATTTATCGCTGAAAAGGGACTCTTGCCAGTGGGCAAAAATTAAGTTAGAGATGGTATCTTAGAGATAAGAATATACTGATCTACTTTGATTCCCTAAAACCTTAAAAAACTTAGTATTGCCGACAAAGGAGGGTGAAACCATGACAGAAAGCCTTACCATGGCAGCCCTCTACGGGAAACTCTCAAAAATCGGACTAAAAAAAGATTATGTCCGAGAAAATGGCTTGCCCAGTTGGTGGGATGATGAACTCAATGATAAACCCGTTGCAGTCCTAGAAGGGGCAGGTTATATCGCCAAAAAGCTCAATCTTGACCTCTCATCCTTATTAACCCCTCAAGAAAAGGTCAAATTTAATCGACCTCCTCATACTAAATTTAAACAGCACAATAGCCAAAATAACCAACATCCCCATCTAGCACAAGCTTTAGCGAGTCGGTTTGCTGAGTTAATTTCCTTGGGGGTTGAAGTTAATTATACCCCTTTATCTAAGGATGCTAAAACCATCAGAGAAGACATCTTAAGTCACTGGCCAAAGGTTGACTTGACCTCTCTTTTAGATTATTGTTGGTCTCGGGGAATAGCGGTGGGATACTTTGATCATTTTCCTGACAAAACTAAGAAATTTGCTGGATTAATTCAATGGTATTCCACTTGTCCTGTAATTATTCTTAGTTCAAAATATCAACAGTCGGCAAGACTCGCTTTTGACTTAGCGCACGAATTAGGACATTTAGCATTAGCACATCTAAAAGATGGGGTATTAGTTGATGAAGACATTAAATTTGATAATGATAGCGAAGAAAAAGAAGCTAATCAATTTGCCACTGAATTACTCCTAGGTGATTGTGATAACTGCCTTGGGGATAGGAAATTCCCAAATACTGAAAAATTCAGTATATATGTTCAAGAACATTTTATCTCTCATCATCCGGATATTGATATATGTGCAATTATTCTGAACTATGGATGGCATAACAGGCGCTACTTTGCTTTAGCCATGGCTACTTTAAAATTATTAGAACCCAACCCAAATGGCAATAAGATTATTAATGAATATTTGGCCAATCAGTTAGACTGGGATAAATTTGATGACGAAACCTACGAGTATCTAGAAAAGGTGTTAGGAGTTTAACCTTGATAGGTTCTGTTTATTGTTTGGATAATGACATTATCCTAAAATTGTCCACCTATGGCTTATTTGAGAAAACCCTCAATACCTTTGGAGTTGAAATTAATCAAGTTAAAATTCTTCAGACATTTCAATATAAATTTAAAAGGCAAGCGCAACAAAAAAGGAAGAAAAACCCTGTTAAATATAACCTAGAATACGCTTTATCTGTGGTTGAAACCTGCGATAAAATATCAATCAATAATATCAATCAAGAGGATTTTATTCAATTACAGAAAATCGAAGGAATAGATATAGGTGAGGCTATTCTCATCAGTTATGTTAGCTACTTGAATAAACAAAATAATTTAAGCTATTTACTCACGGGAGATAAACGCTGCTTGAAAAATTTAAATGTTCCTGAAACTAATCAGATTACTGACTACCTTCAAGGTAAAATATGGTGTTTAGAACAATTAATTTTAAAAGATATTGAAATTTATGGATTTAAGTGTATTCAAGAGAAAATTTATCCCGTTCGAGATTGTGACACTAATCTTAAATTTATATTCGGTTATAGCAGAGAATCAGCAGAGCAGGAAGTCAGAGAATTGTTAAAAACTGAAATTAGGGAATTAAGAAAAGAAACGGGAAACTTACTTTATCCCTACCCTCCAGGATAGCAAAATTTGTTGTTTATTTTCGTTGATACAGTCCTGTCAGCAAGCGAGTGGAAGGAACCACTCCAGACACAGAGGACACGAAGAATAAGAGAGCATCCTTGGGAGTGGAGAATCATTTAAGTAGGGAGGCACAATTATTTGTAGGATGGGTTAGCGGTAGCGTAACCCATGCAGGCGTTGGGTTTCATGCTTCAACCCAACCTACGTTCATCTTATATTTAATTCCACCCACCCACTTATCGGTGAAAAGGGACTCTTGCCAGTGGGCAAAAATTAAGTTAATCTTCTCTCACCGGTGGCTTAACTAAAGGGGAAACCACCATATTTATTGATAATTATATCTATAGTTTCCATAATTGCGATCGATTCGCCCAAAATGGAGATAATTTGTTGATAATGTTCTAGGTCATCATAGCTAAGGTGGCGACCTTTGCGGTCTTTTAGCCACTTCTGACACACTTGATAACCGCCGATATAAAAGTTCCAAATTTGGGGCGGAATCCCCGCAAAATACTGGTCAGAATTAATCGAAATTTGTTGTTTATTTTCGTCATATTTCACCTGTTCGACTAGATTGGAACCCGCCACGGGATAGCTACTAATTTCTTTTCCCGTTGCTTTCATCAGGTGTAAATGTACTAATCTGTCACCTTTTTTGACTAATTCCCAGAATAATTCTTGATTACTGGTGAGAGGAACACGAGGAAAGTCTATTTTTAAAAATTCGGCGTAACGTTGGCGATATTGGGGAGAGTGAAAGACAGCATAGATATAGTTAAAAATGTCTTCTGGTCCAAAGGTTTTCTTTTTGTCTCCTTTGCCATCACTGATAAATTCTAATTCAAGTTTTGCCGAAAGTTCCTTAATAAATTCAGGCGCTAGATTGGGACGGCGTTTTATTTGCATTTCACCGAATAGAGTTAGTTGATCACTTGGATAAAAGTAAAGAGGGAAAAGATAAGCTGAACCTTTATTGCTGACAGTTACCCGATTATCAATTACATAATCAGTGGCAATGGCATGATTAAAAATAGATTCAGCAACTTGTCTAGTTGTAATCAAACCTAAATTATCATCAATCATATTATTCATAACTTCTTGCTTAGGTCGATCTACTAATTCCTGATGCTGAAAATATTTTCGGATGTCAAAGGGACGATATAAACAATTGATTATTTTTTCTTTCCAATAGTTATCTTTAGCAAGAGTTTTCCTTTTTTCTCTTAGATTCCAATCTTTTCTATCATATTCTCCATAAATAGATTGAAAATCAATTTCAGAAATATCTAAGTTTCTAAAATCATTGATACGTTTTTCTAAATTATCTATATCTATATCAAAAACTAATTCATCTCGGTGGGTTTTAATTCCAGTTGAATTAACTGGCATAATTTCAGTAATCTTCCAAAATTGATCGTATTCCGAGCGCAGATTAATATTCTGAGGTTTAAATAGATAAAAAGGAGAATCAGGTTGTAATTCCTGCCAAGAAGTAGAATAAAGATCATTTTCCTCTAACCAGTGATACTTACCACCGACAATAACTTGATTCTCAATTATCTCTCTTTTCCCCCATAAATCAGCATGATAAACTTTAGCTAAATTTGAAGAACTATTGTGATATTTAATAAAAATACCAATAGCTACACCTTGCTGAATATCAAACACATTTTGATCCAGTGAACCGTCGGGACAGATTTCTTTTTTCTTACTATTGCCGTGTAAATCGAGAATATAAATATCATCAAAAGTTTTTAATAAACTTTGACGCATTCCCCGAAAAGTTAGATTATCTAAATAGCTGTGATTAGTTATAAATGCAAAAACTCCGTAACCAGTGGATGACAATCGATACTGAGCAAAACGAATAAATTTTACATAATCATCAAGTAATAATTTAGAGTTACTCTCGCCTAATGGTTTTCCATCTAATTGATAATAATCTCTGACCAAATCTATAATCCACGGATCAGTATTCTCTGAAACCGCAGAATAGGGTGGATTGCCTAAAATAACCATAACTGGCATTTCTTGCTTAACATCTTTTGCCGCGGCTGCTTCATCGCGAATGCGATTTAAAAACCCATCAGCAGGGGGAATTTGAAAAGCTTCCTGTAGGGTGTTGGTGAGATAGATTCCCAAGCGTTCATCGGCACTAAAATCATAGCCTAATTCCTGAAGTTGTAAACCTAATTTCATGTGTGCTACGGTGTAGGGAGCCATCAGTAATTCAAACCCAAAGAGACGGGGTAATAAATGTTTACTGACATAACTAGACCACATCCCTTTCTGTTGACGAAAACTATCATAGATATGGTCGATAACAGAGTGTAAAAAAGTGCCAGTTCCCACAGCAGGATCGAGGATTAAAACTTGGTGAACTTCCTGAGTTTCTTGGCTATTATTAGGATTTTTAATCGTAATTTTTTTGGCATCGGCCAAACCTTTAGGAATCTGAAACTTATTTTTTAGAATATAGTCCACACTGCGAACCATGTAAGAAACCACGGGTTCAGGGGTATAATAAACCCCCCTAGACTCACGCATTTTACTATCGTATTCGGCTAAAAAAGTCTCATAAAAGTGAACCACAGGATCCTGCTTGCGCGTGCGTTTTCCAAAGCTGCCCAGAATCCCCTCCATGTCCGTTTGTTGTAAAATAGTCGCTAGAGTATCCACGGCCCAAGTAATCCGCTCATCTAATTCTGTACCAGCAATTTGATGAAAAATTCCCCGCAAAAAAGGGTTAGTTTTCGGGAGGCGAAATGCTGCTGTTTCCCTGGAAAAAGAACTTATTTGATCCGTATTACAGCGTGCTGCGAATAAACCATAACAGATTGTTTGTGCATACATATCCGCGAACTGCGCTTCATTGAGATCACTAATTAAAACTCGTTGAAAAGATTGCAATTGTTGCCGCAACATTCCCCCGCAATCTTGATCTTTTAAAGCTTGGCCGATTGCATCTCGAATTAACTGCGCTAAAGCGGCCATTTTTTTCGCTAATTCTCGCGGTGTTGTTATCTGAATAACTTTTGAGAGGAAAAATTGACAGAACAATTGTTCTACTTGTAAAATACCCTGGGAATCAGGTTTAATTTGCTTTTTTTGATTAAGACTTGCCACGGCAGCTGATAGACGCAATTCTCCCGATACATACCAACGAAATTCTAAATGATCGGTGATAATTAAATTACCTAAAGCCTGTAAATAACGTTTTATTTGGGGAGTATTTTCAACCTTTTTGAGAGAAGTTCCGATATCTTTTGCTTCCAGATGGCCAATTTCTACCATACCCTGATTAATCACAAAATCTGGAGCGCCACAAGCAATCCTTTTGGGTTCATTGAGAGCTTGTAGGTTATTATTTAGGGATTCAATTAATTTTTTTAAAGCAGGACGATAACTGTGTTCTGTGGCGTTACCCTGTTGATAAATGCCTGTGATTTCCTCTAGATATTTTGGCAGTGAATTACTCATTATCGTTGCGACATACAAACGTTCTTCTCTAGATAAAATATAACCTCATTTAGCCCCAATGTCCACTGAGATGCCCTCATCCTACTTTATGGCTGCATCTGACATTTGCAGAAATACCGACAATCAGCAATTATCAGTGATTCTTGAATTATCACAGATATATCAGCAGCTGCCTGTAAGCATCCCACCGAAAAGCTAATGCGCTGCCGGGTTTGGGGGGTTCTACCCCCCAAAAGCTGGGATTGAGTAATAAAATCGGAAGTAATGCCCAATTTTATCAGAGAGTTTTTGCGTAAAAATCCCAACTTGCTAGATTTACAAAAATAAGATGTACCCTGCTTTATCCCTCTCCTCAAGGATACCAAAGTTAGCTAAAATGAAATAATAGGCGATAATCTCATCTCAACAACTTCACCAAAATATTAACGATGGTCGATGAATTGTACTGTACGAATAGCTTCATCTATGGCAGAAAACTGACTTGGTTTGATCACTGCTTTCATTTCTAAGATCATCATTGTTGATTCACCTCAAACAATTTATTTTGTGCTAACTTTACAGTACAGATTGTCAAGATTTTAGTGGACACTGAGCTTGTCGAAGTGTCGTGCTTCGTGTCCCTGAGCTTTTACATTGAGCCTTTTTACATTAAACCTCTTGCATAATTAATTTTTGAGGGTTCAAAAACGGTAAGTAGGTGGGTGGAATTAAATATAAAATGAACGTAGGTTGGGTTGAAGCATGAAACCCAACGCCCGCATGGGTTACGCTACCGCTAACCCATCCTACAAATAATTGTGCCTACCTACTTAAGAATAAGGATTAAATTGCATAAAATCCTTAAATAGACCATTTAATAGACCATTTAATTGATTATTGTTTATTCCTAATTCTCCTGACTCCTGACTCCTGACTCCTAACCCTAACAACAATTTTTGATTTTTACAAGAGGTCTATTGAGCATATCGAAATGTGTCGAAATGTGTCGAAGTGCTGTTTTATATTGGTCGGGGTTTTATCCCGTCCCACTAAGCGCGAGGGTCTCCACCCCGACATTTGAGATAAAAATTCTGCGCTATCCATAGCGTGGCAGAAAATGGGAGTTAGAAGACAAAACAGGATAGACTTTTCTCTAGTCCGATCGATTTTGAGGGCCATGAAGGATTTATTGGCAATTTTTAGCAAGGAATTAAGCTCTTGGTTTCGGCGCTGTTGGTTAGCGCTACTATTAACCGGCAGGGTTTTTTACTTCCTATTCACGCGCAAACCCGATTGGCGCGTCACTCAAGAACAAATGGTGGCAGCTGGGCCCGCCTCACTGATTATCGCTATGATCACGGCTGCGGTGATCGGCATGATCTTTACCATCCAAGTGGCCCGGGAGTTCCAAGCCTTGGGCGCCGGCAGTATGGTGGGGGGAATTTTGGCCCTTGCTCTCGGTCGGGAACTCTGTCCGATTATGATGGCGATCGTGGTAGCCGGTCGGGTAGGATCGGCTTTTGCGGCGGAAATCGGTACCATGAAGGTGACAGAGCAGATCGACGCACTCTATATGCTCAAAACCGATCCCGTGGAGTATCTGGTGCTGCCTCGTTTAATTGCCTGTTGTCTGATGGTTCCCGCTTTGAGTGTTATGGCGTTGCTGATCGGTTTGGGTAGCGGTTTGCTGGTCGGCCAAAGTTTATACGGCATTGCCAATTCAGTTTTTCTCGACTCGGTTCGCGGTTTCCTGCGTGTGGGAGATGTGCTGAGTGGACCGGTTAAAGGGTTGGTTTTTGGGGCTTTAATCGCGATTATCGGCTGTAATTGGGGTTTAACGACCGATGGCGGTGCTAAAGGAGTCGGCCAAGCTACTACCGCAGCCGTAGTCACTATGCTCTTAGCGATTTTTGTATCTAATCTGCTGATGACTTGGATCTTGTTCCAAGGAGCCGGCAATAGTTCGGTTTTATTTGGACAGTAATTTCAGTTAAAAACGCTCATTTTCTCGCCATTGTTCTCAATTCTCTACTGACCGAAAATCTAATCAAGCTTATCCTCAGTTTTATAAATTTTATCGGGAAAGACTGGGGATATGGGCAGATAATTCGGCAGCAATGCCACCTATAGGCCGATTTAATTGACTTAGAAGCAAATTGATGGCTTCTTCTTGTCTTCCTTCCTCAACAATTGTTGAATATTGATTATCCCTAGGTTGAGATTAAATTATCTCCTATAAGTAGGTGGGTGGAATTAAATATAAAATAAACGTAGGTTGGGTTGAAGCATGAAACCCAACGCCCGCATGGGTTACGCTACCGCTAACCCATCCTACAAATAATTGTGCCTACCTACTTAACTATCGGGGAAATGTTTGGCAAGACAATCGGAACAAATTCCTGCTTTGCTAAAATAATCTCCATAGTCTTGTACGTTAGCTGATGCTTGACCACAGTAGGAACAAATTTGAAATATCGTTGCTATCGTTCTCTGTTCGTCAACATCGTCAAAATCAGAAAAACACTCATTACTGAGAATTTCGCCGATATTGACATCGCAAAGGTATGATTCTTTAATTATGTCCAAAACTATCGACTGTTGTTCCTCAAAACTTAGGGACTGAAACGCCTTATTTTTCAAATACAATCGACCTAACATTGCATTGACAGCATAACTAGCTTGATGATCTGACATAATGATAATAGAAGGAATTAAGAGCAGAAAAATAAGCCCAGTAATTTCAGTTTATAGGTATAAATTAAGGGCAAAATAGCCGATTGTTTTGATTTATATCCTAAGACATAAATTGCTATAATGTCCATTCTACAAGTCTTTGAGTCCATCCAAAGCCAAGGAAATAGGCTAAAATAGCTGAAACTCTTGGCAGTTCTAATTTTTGCCAAATAATGATCCAACCCGGTAGCTCCGGGGGTAATCTCAGGAGGATAGAGGTAATGGCCAATTCAGATTCATCCGCCTCAACGGGGGAAAAATTTACTCACAATCCCGCCAGTTTCTTGGCCGCTGCCGGGCAAGTGGCAAACCAGATCGCTCGGGCGGCAAAAACCGCGGGCGAAGCGGCCGCCCAGCAATGGCAGGCAGCAAGCGACTCCGTTCTCGAAGCCGCTAACCCCCTCCTCAAAGCTACCCAAGACACGGGCCAAGTTCTCATGGAAACGGCGGTGGAAGCAGTCAAACCCCTGACCGAACAGGCCAGTCAAGTGGGGCAGACCGCCCTGGAAAAGGCAACGGCAACCGCCGACTCCGTCGTCTCGGCCACCGGGCAAATCGCCAGCCAAATCAGCCAAGCAGTGGATCCGGCGGCCGTTGGCGGCGCTTTCCTGGGAATGTCGGCAGGACAAGTGGCCGGCGGTGTGATCGGCGGGGCGATTGGTTCGGCACTCGGACCAGGGGGGGCGGTTTTGGGCGCTCAAGTGGGTGCTTTTGCCGGCAGCACCACCGGAGCAAAGTTAGGCTATGATGTCACCCACGAAATTGTCCACCCCGAGCCCGGCAAGGCTCAGGCGGGAGCAAATCCCATCGAGATCGCAGAACACCTGAGCAAGAAAAGCGGCGAGAAGCTCGGTGAAACCCTGGGGACGGCGGGCGGCGCAATTCTGGGGACGGTCATCGCCGGGCCCGCGGGCGGCATGGTAGGCGCTCTGGCCGGAGAGGTTTTCGGGGGACAGTTAGGGGAAAATACGGCGGTTGCCTTTAATCAACAAGTGGAGCGGCAAGGAAAGCCCTCTGAGGAAGCCTCCCCCGAGCAGACAGACGTGAGGGATTGGACGATCAAGACGGGCAGTAGTTTTGTCGGGGAAACAGGAAGTGCTTTGGTCGGGAGGGCGATCGGTAAGCTCGTGGCCGGTGCGGCGGGGGCAGAGATCGGTCGGAGCTTGGGTGCGATCGCTGGGGAGCGAATCGACTGGACCTCTCAGCCTCAACCCGGTTCGCTCCCTCGGCCCTCCCAAGAGGGTCAAGAAGAACCCCCCCAGATCAGCTAAGAACAAAATTTTGCCCTTGCTGCTCACTGTCCGAAGTTATTCCCCTTCCTCTCTGCTCTCGCGCTCGACTTAACAAGGGTTTGCGGCAAAAAGTTTTTCGTGGGGGCAGGGTGTGGGGAGAAACAATTCATAACTTGAGAGTTAATCACACTATTAAAAACGGATTTGGTATCACTCCAAGGGTCGGCACTTTTTGAGGAAAAAAAAGTCTAAAAACCTTGTTGGATAAGGTTTTTAGATTTATTCGGCCAACCCTAACAATATCCAGTTGACCACAACTACCCCTGCACCACCTGTTTAAGGGTGGTAAAGGTTTCTAGGTTGATTAAGCCCCGACGCTGGCCTTTTTGGTTGGAAATGCCCAAAAATACCGATTCTCCCTGTTTGGGATTGCGATCGAATCGGGGGGAAGAATTGATATAAACTAAAGCACTATCGGACTCCATGGCGAATTGACGACTTTCTCGATAGGATTCGGTGACAATACAATCGGCATGACCGCTACTATACTTATTAATCCAAGCGATCGCATCAGTAAGGGTATCCACTAACCTAAAGGCCACCGTTTTTTCTAAATAGGGTCTTTGCCAATCATTATCGGTGGCCATGGTTAAATGTTCCGGAAAATCCGCCGCTAATCGGGTATCCCCCCGCAATTTAAAGCCTTTTTCCTGCAAACTTTTAAACAAACGACTTAAAGTCGAAGAATTCTGATGGGGACTAATTAAAACTTTTTCGATCGCATTAACCGGATCGGGTATGCTGCCATGACTATCGATAATTACCTGACGGGCTAACTCCAAATCGCCACTGGGAGACCAATACAAATAACAGTTTCCCATGGCCGCACGCAAAACGGGAACCGTGGCCAATTGACTCACCTGACCGATTAAACTAGGGCGACCGTAGGGAATAATCAAATTAACATAATTTTCCTGGGTCACTAACTCCTCTAGGGAGGGACTACAATCACAGGGTAAACCACTCAGACAATCCAGCGGTAAACCCACATCTTGCAATGCTTCTTGGATAATTTCCGTAATCACCCCATCGGAATGACTAGAAGCATTGGAACCGCGAATAATCAAACTATTGCCACTTTTTAGGGAAAATCCCGCCGCTACCATCGCTAATTCCGGAAAACCTTCATAGACTAAGGCAATCACTCCTAAGGGCATCCTTTGGCAATAGGTTTGGGAAGGATTAAGTTGATAGGCCGCGTTAATTACCTGTTGCAGCGGATCCGATGCTTCCGCTAGTTGTTGTAATACCTCCACCGTCGTCTCTAAACGTTCGGGAGTTAACCTTAACCAGCGAATCATTTGTTCTGAGACAGCCATCTCTCGACTGACTTCTAAATCGAGGGTATTGGCTTCTAAAATGCGATCAAAGCCAGTTTTAATGCCCTTAGCGATCGCAATTACCCCGCGATTTCTTTCGTTGCCATTAAATTGACCTAGAGCCAGAAAAGCATTGTATGCTTGCTTAAAGATCGTCAGGGGGGTTTTGGGGGAACTTTCGCTCATAAATTGATAGATTGATTGTTGTCTAGCGTCGATAGGCTAACCAAAAGATGAACGCAGGCAAAATAACTAATAGCATAACTAGAATTGCCCCAAAAATTACGCTTACCCCCGGCGGTGATTTTAAAATTAAGGGTAGCCAGACGATCGATAATAACAGAATTATCCCCATCATCAGGGGTAATACCTCTTGCCCAAGGCGCTGATTGGTACTCACCCAACGAAATCCCGTCCAGCGCCAAGTGCGTTTATAGGGATAGTGGGGGGCTAATTGTTCGATAATTTGACCGTTTTCCTGGAGCACAAATATCTGTTGACAGCGATCGCAACCAAAGGCATCGGTCAATAAAATTGGGCATAATCTCCCTTTCCGACGACAGGGACAGGGATAGTCTTGGTGTTGGTCGATTTTGGTATATTTATACGGTCGCACAAGCTAAATTTTTGTTTATAAACGGTTGTTTTTAGTCGCCTGCGGTCAATAGCTAAGGGATTCAACGGTTGCCCCAAATCCTCAACCCTATTGCTCACGGGTAATTCCCATCTTAAGGGATGCCTTTGAATTATTCACCCCAATATTAAGATTTATTTCCTGATTTTTCTAAGCGGGCAACGCGATTCGAACGCGCGACATTCACCTTGGCAAGGTGACGCTCTACCACTGAGCTATGCCCGCAAGCCTTTTTTTTCGCACTCTTCCAATCTTGCCAAATCTCAGCGCATTTGTCAAGTGGTTTGGAGTATTTTTTTACAATGATTCATTTTCCGGCAAGTCCCCCAAACCCGTAATAGCTTCGAGAACCACTTCTATCTTCGCCTGTAGTCGGTTGAACTGATGTTCCAAGCGATCAAAACGCTTGTCAATGGCGGCGAATTTTTCATCCACTGCGGCAAATTTTTCATCCACTGCGGCGAATTTTTCATCCACTGCGGCAAATTTTTCATCTATATGCCGTTCCATAGCCTCAAAAGCTTCTGTAATCCGCCCCTCTGGTTCTAGGTCTAATTCCAGAGTCTTGATCCTCTCGACAGCGTTGACTAATTGCCGTCTGAGTTGGTTAATATATTTGTTCTGTTCAGCTTCGCTCATCAGTGGAACTCCGGGGGAGTGGGGACAGCTAAAACCCTCAATGCTGGCGGAATTTTCCTAGCCTTCTATCAGTGCCTGTTGGGGATTATTTTGCAATAATTCTAGGGGTTTATCTTCATCCCGGGGACGCAATTGACGCATGAGACTAGCCATTTCTAGGGCAGATAGGCCATAATTCCAGCCCAAATTACTTTTAATACCGGCCCGTTCGAGGGCCTGTTGTAGAGTATCAGTGGTGAGAATACCGAAGACAACGGGAACACCCGTCTGAAAAGCGGCCGCAGCGATACCTTTAGCGGCCTCGGCGGCAACGTAGTCAAAATGGGGCGTTTGGCCGCGAATAATTGCCCCTAGACAAATAACGGCATCGTAACGGTGGGAAAGGGCGACTTGACGGGCTACCATTGGCACTTCAAAGCTACCCGGTACCCAGATATAATCCACTTGAGTGCCATCGGGATTAACATCAACCCCGTGACGCTTGAGACAGTCTTGACAGCCTGATAACAGTTTATCGGTGACGAGATCATTAAAACGACCAATCACGACCGCAAAGCGCAAAGAGGATATATCCTCGGTAAAATTTCCCTCAAAAACAGTCATAAGGTGTGGGGTGTGGGGTGTGGGGTGTGGGGTGTGGGGAGGTGGGGAGATGGGGTAGTGGGGAGGTGGGGAAACTGTCTCATCACCCTATCACCCTATCTCCTCCTGTCTCCTGACTGCTGATCAAGGCTAAATCACTAAAAAGTTTAAAATAGCGACGGCAACCACTAAAATTGCCCAAATTGCCGAACCCAGATAGAGAAGGGGTTTCGATTGGTCCCAGTTTTGGGGGGAAGCATAGGCAACGGGGACACCAATTACCATCAGCAAGGAAAATAAAACTAGGGCAATGAGAAAAAATTGAAAAACAATAGACATGATTGGGTTCTCCTAAAGCAGTTGATCTTTATTTAGATAATTCTCCCAGATTTGATACTTGTATGGAAGAGCCTCGCTTCCACTCAACCTTAACTGGACGATCCTTCCTCTAACTCCTGCCTGAATCAGGGTTTAAAGGATATATCCCCGTCAGACCGAATCCACGAGCATATTAATTTTACTGCCAGTGACTATCTAACCGCAGCGGGGCTGAAAACTTTTTTCCATTGTCTATCCTTGCCAACAACAGCAGGGCAAGGGTTAGGTGGGAAAAGGGACTCTCTATGATCCCTTACCCAGATTAGCCTATTTTGGCGTTTTCGCCAAACCTAGCCTATAAAGGTCTCCAGACTGCTGAACTGCTAAAAGCTAATGGTCAAGCCCCCCAAACGGATGCCGGCACCGAAAATGACGAATAATACTGCTAGAGTGGTGACGGCGACTATGTGCAGGGCGAGGAAATTTAAGTTTTCCTCGCTCAGTTGAGGAAGGAGAAAAAAGCGGGAATGAAGGGCCAAGATGAGAGTTAAGAGCAGTAAAGCTAACTTAATTCCTATATAAACCGACAAAAAACTATCAAATGACCAAAAATCACGAAATCCGGGCAAATAAATCCAAGTCAGTCCTAGGCCTGTTATCACCTGCAACAATAGCGCAGATAACCCAAAACCTTCAAAATATTGCTCAAATTGACGAATTCGGTCTGGTTCTCGGTTTTTGAGGGCCTGGGGTAGAACGGTGACTGCCAACAATAAATGACCACCGGCCCAGACGGTCGCCCCTAGGGTGTGGAGAATTACTAAAATTTTGAACAACATCGGTTTCTCTCAGTCATGATTTGCTAACTTATAGTTCTTGACCCGGTTATTTCCGAGCATTTAGTAACAATAGATACAGAAAAAATCTCGATAACTTCTCCTTACTAAAAAATATGGATTTAATTTTATGTCATCAAACGGCGGATTTTGACGCTTTGGGGGCAGCGGTGGGTTTATCGTTGCTGAAAGCGGGTAGTCGCATTGTGTTAACGGGGGGAGCGCACCCAACAGTGAGGGAATTTTTAGCCCTGCATCGGGATGAGTTCGCTTTAATTGAAATGCGGAGTGTCAATCCGGCCCGTATTCGCTCTTTAATTATCGTTGATAATCAGTGGCGGGAGCGTCTGGGAAAAGCTTCCCAGTGGCTCGATTTAGACCATTTACAGGCGATCGAATTGTATGATCATCATTTGGATAGTGAAAGTGATATTCATGCCTCTAGCGTCCATTTAGAAGGGGTGGGAGCCACCACGACTTTAATTGTCGAAGCTTTACAAAAAGCCCAGATTAAACCAAACTCGATGGCAGCGACGGTAATGGCGCTCGGTATTCACGTTGACACGGGTTCCCTGACTTTTGCCGGTAGTACCCCCAGGGATGCCTATGCTTTGGCCTGGTTAATGACCTGTGGTGCTAACATTAAAACGATCGCCCAATACTGTCAACCGAGTTTTTCCCCGCGCTTACAGGAGTTATTTAGCCTTGCCTGGGAAAATCTAGAGATTAAAACGATCCATGGTCGTAAAATCGCCCATGTTCTCCTCCATACTGCCGATTTTATCCCCGGTTTGTCTAGTGTAGCCGAGCGCCTACTGGAATTATCCGATAGTGATGCGCTACTTTTCGGCCATAGTTATAGTAAAGACGAGGAAGATAATTCCCGACAGCGTTTAACTGTGATCGGTCGCTCTAGGATCGATGGAGTGAATCTATATCAGCTTTTTTCCCCCTATAACGGCGGTGGTCATGCTCAGGCCGCTTCGGTGAGTTTTCGCGATGTTCAGCCGGCACCACAGTTAAACCAACTGCTGGGGGACTTAATTGCCCAAATTCCTCCTTCTCCCACCGCGAGGGATTTAATGTCTTCCCCAGTGCGAACAATTCGTCCCGATACTTCTATATCTCAAGCCGAGCGCATCCTTTTCCGTTACGGCCATTCGGGTTTATCGGTGGTAGATGAACAGGATCGCTTAGTTGGGGTGATTTCTCGTCGTGACCTCGATTTAGCTCTCCATCACGGCTTTTCTCACGCTCCTGTGAAGGGATACATGACTTGTAATCCGAAAACTATTACCCCCGACACTTCCCTTCAGGAAATCGAGTCACTGATGGTAACGTATGATTTAGGGCGTTTACCTGTACTAGAAAACGGGCAGTTAGTCGGTATCGTCACTCGTACAGATGTATTAAGACAGATTCATCAAAATGAGCGGGTGCGCTTTGAAGGGGTTGCTTTGGTTTCCTGTCTTTTACCAGCGATTAAAGAGCGTTTAGAGCCGATTTTATGGTCATTCCTGCAAGCTGCCGCCACTGCCGCTCAACAACGGGGTTGGCATCTCTATCTGGTTGGGGGTGCGGTGCGTGATTTACTT
Source organism: Microcystis sp. BLCC-F209 (assembly GCF_041928595.1). NCBI lineage: Bacteria > Bacillati > Cyanobacteriota > Cyanophyceae > Chroococcales > Microcystaceae > Microcystis > Microcystis sp. BLCC-F209. The sequence goes on along the minus strand of NZ_JBHFLL010000290.1, from coordinate 19,047 downwards.
TTAGCCACAGAAAGGGATACTTTATTGTTACAGGATATCGATTTAGTGGTGGATGGCTGCCATCGTGCCGCCAGTGTGGGTGCGGGGGTGGAATTGGCTAATTGTTTACAGGAAATTTATCCGGGGGCCCGGTTATCGATTCACGGGGAATTTCAGACGGCGGCTTTGTTATGGCACAAAGATGAGCGTTTTGGCTCTTTATGGGTGGATATCGCCACGGCACGCACGGAATTCTATCCCTATCCCGCCAGCAATCCCCAAGTGGAGGCTAGTTCGATTCGACAGGATTTGTATAGAAGGGATTTTACGATTAATGCTCTGGCAATTCGCCTAACTTCGCCGAAAGAGGGGGAATTACTCGACTTTTTTGGCGGTACGTTGGATTTACGCGCCCAACAAATCCGGGTTCTCCACGCTAATAGTTTTATCGAGGATCCGACGCGTATCTATCGAGCGGTGCGTTTTGCCACTCGGTTAGGATTTGTTATTGAACCCTTGACAGAAAGCTATATTAGGTATGCGATCGAAAGTGGAGTTTATGAGCGCTCACGGCAACAAAATCAGAATGCACCTGCTTTACAGTCCCGTTTAAAAGCGGAGTTGAATTATATTTTAGAGGCGGATTACTGGGAAATTGCCTTAGAAAAGTTGGCTGAGTTGGGGGCTTTGCACTGTTTACACGGGGATTTAAGTTTAAATCGGGCTTTATGGCGACAATTGCGCTGTCTCAGTCGTTGGTTAGATTGTTTAAGTCTGGAATTGCCGGTGAATGCTTGGTTAATGCGGTTGGAATTATTAATCGCTTCTCTGGCTGTGGGGGAAAGAATAGCGATCGCTAATAATTTACAATTGCCCAAAGATAGTCTGGGGCGTTTACAAAAACTAGAAGTTATGGAAAAGGAGATTAGCAATAATTTTGCTTATGATCGACCCATTAGTCAAATCGTCAGCTTTTTCAAGGGTTATCAGGTTCCTAGTTTGTTACTGGTGGCGGTTAGGAGTCAGACTAGGATGCGGGCTTTAATCTGGCAATATTTAACTAAATGGTCGCAGATTGAGGCTCCTATCGACGGCAATGACCTAAAAGCTTTGGGTTATCAACCGGGTCCCGGGTTTAAATCGTTACTTGCGGCAGTCTTGGGGGCGACTTTAGATGGAATAGTCAGCAATAAAAGCGAGGCTAGGGCTTTTATTGCTAGATTAACTAAGTCAGCAGATTAGGTATCGGCTGCCCCTTCATTTTCCGAAGATTGTCTTTGATCGCTGGAATAACCGCCTCTACCTCCTCTGGTGGTGGTACGATTAGACGCGGCCCGGAATTGACGAGCGTAGGCGCGGTTGCGTTCAGCTTTTTCTTTTTTCAAATTACGACGTTTAGCCACAAGAATCTCCTTGGGATAATAGATAGACAAGCGGGGAAACGAGCGCTCGCTTCCCCTATTGACATTGACACTCTCCGCACTTTTCGGGCGGAGATTCTTGGGCTGAATCCTGCCTCTACTAGCAACGCTAATTTTGGTCTTACAGTTTCATGTCTAGTCCGACTACACCTATAAGGCCAGCACTCTTATGGACTACTCCCCAAGCGTAAATTTCTGTGTGTCCCACAGTATTTAATTGTTTGGCGTTCTGACAGTTTGGACTTAATTGAACACCATTGACTGTCAGAAATTTTGAGATGACGGAGTAGGACGTTTAACCTGTTTGCTCACGTTCTCACGGTCGGAACCACCTGCAAACATTCTACCACAAAGCCGTCCTTTGAGGAGGGGGTTTTAAAACCAAACCTCCGATAACCTAGAATGGTTACGATCGGGGATTAGTAGCGACGATCTCGACCACGATCGCCGCCAGCGAAGGAAGGTCTGGGTTCTTTTTCACGAGCTTGATTGACTTTTAATTCTCGTCCCATCCATTCGGCACCGTTAAGAGCGGCAATAGCGGCCGATTCTTGCGCTGGGGTTTCCATTTCTACGAAAGCAAACCCGCGTTTTTTTTTCGTTTCCCGGTCGATAGGAAGGTGAACGCGCTTAATTTTACCATATTCGGTAAAAACCTCCACTACGTCTTCTTGGTTAACCTCGAAGGGGAGATTACCAACATAAATTGACATAAAAGCTATCCTTGCACAGATAAAAACAACAGATTTTTAGAGAACCAAGATTTCGGGAACTAGCTGAACCAATACTAAACAGAAACGCTTTGACCATTAATACTGACAACGAGCCGCAGTGCCGACTTTTATTCTCAACTTCCATCCTAGCATATAGCTATTAGCTTTGATCGATGCTGCCGCTCTCGCCACCCGAGCAGATAAACTAGACTAGAATGCTGCCCTATAAAATGCCCTAATTATGAGTTTATCCCCCCATCCGATCGAAACTGCCCTAAAAACCCTGGCAGGGAAAGCGGAAAATTCCATCGAACAAACAACAACCCTAGAAGACTTAGAACAGCTAAGGGTGAATTATCTGGGTAAGAAAGGAGAATTATCGCAGATTTTACGGGAAATGGGCAAATTAACCCCCGAAGAGAGACCGCGCCTCGGTGCGATCGCTAATGAGGTCAAAGAATTAGTACAATCGCTGCTGGAATCCCGGCGAGAAAGTCTCCAGAATGCCCAAATTAAGGCGAAATTAGCGGCGGAAACCCTCGATGTCACCCTGCCTGCTCTTAGCCGTCCTTTAGGGCGAATTCACCCCTTAAATAGCACAGTTGATCGCATGATCGATATTTTCGTCGGTCTGGGTTACACCATCGCCACTGGGCCGCAGGTAGAAAGCGATTATTATAATTTTGAGGCTTTAAATATCCCTGCTGACCATCCGGCCCGGGATATGCAGGATACTTTTTTCTTGAGGGATGGTCGTTTATTGCGGACCCATACCTCCCCGGTGCAGATTCGCTACATGGAAAGTCACGAACCCCCGATTCGGATTGTGGCCCCGGGCCGGGTTTATCGTCGCGATACCGTGGATGCAACCCATTCCGCGGTTTTCCATCAAGTGGAATTATTAGCGGTGGACCGGGGATTAACCTTTACGGATTTGAAAGGAACAATTAAAGAATTTCTTAAGCAAATGTTTGGGGCCGATTTACCGGTTAAATTCCGCGCTTCCTACTTCCCTTTTACCGAACCCTCGGCCGAGGTAGATGTACAGTGGAAAGGCAAATGGTTGGAGGTGATGGGCTGTGGTATGGTGGATCCCAATGTCTTAAAAGCAGTCGGTTATGACCCCCAAATCTATACGGGTTTTGCTGCTGGTTTTGGCGTGGAAAGATTTGCTATGGTATTACATGAGATAGACGATATTCGCCGTTGTTATAATAGCGATATCCGCTTTCTCCGCCAATTTTAGGGGGATAAACCCGATGGTCATGAGTGAAGATTTAACCAAAAAAAGACTCCTATCTGTGGCTTGTCATGCTTCGATCTTTTTGAGTGCTACGCTGGTATCGGTGGGGATTCCCTTAGCTATTTATTTCATTTCTGATGATGGAACGGTGAAGGAAAACGCCAAAGAAGCTTTAAACTTTCACCTGAATATGTGGTTATACTACCTAATTGCTGGGATTCTAGTTTGGGTTTTAATCGGTTATTTGCTCTTACCGATTCTTGCTGTGGTGAATATTGTTCTTCCCATTCTTGCTATCCTGCAAGTCTGGAAAGATGCCTATAAGGTTTTCCGTTATCCTTTTATTTTCAGGGTTCTGTAATTAATTATCGGGGTTGAAACCTGTTCAACCCTTTTTTAGTCCTATTCCCACTAGAAAAATAGCCTCTGGAGTTTATGACTAAAATTGTCATCATCGGTGCGGGGATAGTGGGGGCCACCATTGCCTACGAATTAAGCGCCATCGAAGGATTAGAAATTACCCTCATCGATGAAAAAAAACCGGGACAAGGAGCAACTGGGGCTGCCCTAGGGATTTTAATGGGGATTATCAGCCATAAAACCAAAGGGAGAGCCTGGAAACTGCGGCAAGAAAGTTTAAAACGTTACGAAACCCTCCTTCCTGAGCTAGAATCCCTCACCGGACTGACTATTCCCTGTAACCGTGATGGTATTGTCCTCCTGCGATCGAGTGCCGAAGACGAAGAAAATTGGCGCAAGTTAGCCCAAATCCGCCAAGAACAGGGATATTGTCTAGAAATCTGGGATAAAGAGACTTTGAAGCAAAAATGTCCCCAGGTGGCCGGGGAGCATCTCCAGGGTGCTATCTATTCTCCCAGTGATCATCAAATTAACCCAGTCCTGCTCACGGAGGCTCTCGTCACTGCTGCGGCAAGAAGGGGGGTAAAATGTCAATTTGGGGTAAAAGTTGAAAATTTCGGGAAGACAGAGCTTCAAGACTCTAATTTGAGGCAATGCACCCACGTTTATAGTTCCAATGGTATAGAGGAAACCGACTCTTTGATTCTTTGTGCGGGAATTGGTTCCACTGCTTTAACCGAAACTCTTACCCATCCAGTGGAAATCCGACCGGTTTTAGGGCAAGCTTTACAGATCAAATTGACTCAGCCCTTAGAAAGTTCCGATTTTAAGCCGATTTTAACGGGAAATGACCTGCATATTCTGCCTTTGGCCCGAGCAGAATACTCGATTGGAGCAACGGTGGAATTTATGGACGAAAAGGGCGAAATTATCGCCGATACTGCCCTGTTAGAACAAGTATATCAAAAGGCGATCACTTTTTGTCCCTCTTTGGCCGCGGGTGCGATCGTGCGTACTTGGTCCGGTAAGCGACCGCGACCGGAGAAAAAATCCGCTCCCATCATCGAATATTTGCCCGGATACGATAACGTTATTCTGGCCACGGGACACTACCGCAACGGGGTTTTATTGGCCCCCGCTACCGCTAAAATCGTCAGGGAAATGTTAAGTGGTAAGTTAGCTATCGATCGCTAAATTAGTGGCTTGCCGATGTAGTCCCCTTAATCTCTCGGATTTGAAGAGCGGGTGTTTACTCATCTTGCGCTGATAGGAAATGCGATCGAGATACTGTTCGATAAGCTTGTTGAGGATGGTTCCTTAGTTGGGGGTGTTTAAGCTCCAGCAATCCCTCATCTATCATCGGGTTGACATAGTGATTACGAATAGTATCAGGTTCTCTTCCGAGCAGTTGAGCTAATGTTCCGAGGGGTAGATATTGTTGGGAGCATAGTTCAAGAATCACTTTTCGTACCGAGTCTTTACTAATGCGGCCTTTTCTGCGTATGGGTTCAGCAATTGCCTCTAACTGTTGGTAATGTTCGGAGCTTGGTGGGTAATGTTCGGAGCTTGGTAATAGAGAAAGTTGCGCTGAAGAATTCTGGTTCGGTAGGGTGTAGCGTGTTCCCCGACACTTACCTGACTGGTGTAACCAGCCATTTTGAACTAAATTACGAAGGCGTTCGCTAATATCTCTGGGATGTTCTGATCGATAACGCTGAATGTCAGTATTACTAATTTCCTCAAACTGATGCGCTAATACTAATATTATCCTATCAAGATCACCTAACTGACGGTAAGCATCCCCGATAATCCTTTTTAATTCCACTTCAACTGCTTCGGGAATAAAACTTGTCATCGGTAAATTAACAGATGTAACTTCTAGGTCAAGTTTTTCCGAAACTAGGGGACTCAACCATTGTTGTTCTTTCCAAGCACGAAGAATTTTCCCAAATCCAGAGCCAGCTTTTTCACCTAATCCGAGCATTTGAAACATTTTTTGTAGATGAGGATTACGAGGATCGCTAGTACCGCCTTCATAGAGACGCTGTAGGGGAATTCTCAGACGACCGGGATTAGAAAACAGATAGCCATCGATAGATTTTACCACCTTTATAGGCCGTGACGACTGGTGATCGGCGTGGATTAAAGTATTAACTAAAGCCTCTCTTAAAGCTTCATGAACATGGGTTTCATCTTTACGAACGGCATCTTTGTCTAATTGAAAAGGAACATCTAAATTATTAATTAATCTGCCATAAACACGATAATAAGAGTTAAGTAAATTAGCTTCCCATTTACCATCAAGAGTTAAGCGATATGTCCATCTTTTTTCAGGATCATCAGATAATTTTTCCTGATAGTCGAGACTATAATGGGGGAAAGCATCTAAAATACTGCGTTCTCGTCCAAACATGAGTAAACCCGCTACAGTTAATCCTTCTTTGCTAGAATTTCTATCTCGTCGCCATCCTCCTAACTGATGGAGTAATTGTTGATCATTGTATGCTAACCAAGGATGATCGGGTTCGCGATTGCTGAACCGTTGGCGAAATACTTTCAGAGTATCAGGATCAATATCGTTGAGATTAAAATTATCTAAAACTTGAAAATCTTGAGGTTCATTGCTGGCATCGCGAAACATTTGCTCTATTTCCTCCTTATGACAGCGATAATCTCCCTCATAATTTCGCTTATATGTACCAGTCATTGGGTTATTGTTAATATATACAGGACGCTGAGTTCGGGTAGCTCTAGGAATATGAATAATGAGAAGCTGATATTCATTAATCTTTTTTACTTCTACGTCTGAATTAGAACAGATAGATATATTCAGTTTTTGTCGGTTGTTGTGGTTATCCCAAAACTCTTGTTGAAGATTTTTAGGGTTACGCACTCCTGTAATTTCTAATCTAGGTTTCTTTTCGCTAACACCCAAAATAATGTAACCGCCATCGGTATTAGCGAAAGCTGAAAGAGTTTCCCAAATGTCTTTTGGCAAGCCTCCCTCGGCTGATTTAAACTCATATTCTTGGTCTTCTCCAATATCAATTTGCTGCAGTATTGTGTCAATTTCCATGCTAAAATTCGGCGATAAATTTATGGATGCAGTTTTTGCGGTGAAAATGAGCAACTAGGCTGAGTTCTAGGTCGGCTAAAACTCTGAGACTATCGTCGGCTGAAAGTTCGATGTAGAAGTCATGGTAAAAGATACTTAAACAAAACTGATCTTAAATCGCCAATTCAAAAATGAAACGCACGACTCCTTAAGAGTTGACAGAGAAAGGCTCATGAGGTATTGTCCGATCAATGCAACAACAAATCCCAAAAACTAAGCCACCAACACCTTAACATAGAACAAAGAAACTTGCTCTACCAACCTAGTCAAGAGGGAAATTTATCTCAACGGCAAATGGCCGTCTTGCTCGGATGTCATCAAAGCACGACCAAAGGGATAATTAAGAAGTAATCAAAGTTGCCTCGGATGCTATCTAGCCGATGACCCTATCTGAACAAGAAAGACAACAACTCTGTGACACTGCTCGGGAAGTGGCGAAACTTTCCTATTCTCCCTATTCCCGTTTTCGCGTGGGGGCAGCGGTCTTGACAAATAAAAAGATTTATGCTGGTACTAATGTGGAGAACGCTAGTTATGGCTTGAGTTTATGCGCGGAAAGGGCAACTTTAGCGCAAATAATCGCGGCAGGCGATCGAGAAGTACGGGCGATCGCTATAGCCTGTATCGATGGGGTGGACAAGGATGATATTAGTCAGTTAACTCCCTGCGGAGCCTGTCGTCAATGGATAGCCGAATTAGCGCCGCAAGCAGAGATTATTATCTGTGGAACCCAGCAAAATTATCGTTTTAATCTCTCGGATTTACTGCCTTTTTCCTTTCGTTTTTAACTGTGGGTAAAGTATAGGGTTTAAGGTACTACAACGCTATCGCCTTGAGGCACTTTTGGCTATGAGGTAATTAATGTATGCTGAACAAACCGAAAGCATAAATACGGCAACATCTTTTGTTGCGGCGCTATGATCAATCAGTGCATGGCGTATTCCCGATTCATCGCTTGTGTATCCATATAACTTGGACAAAGCCTCCTTTAGAACAGGATGAAGATACCCGATTTCTTCAATTTTCTTGATTGATTTCCCAAGTGTAGCTTTTGGATCACCCGTAAAGTCTCTACAGGCAGATTCAACCGCAGATATAGATTCTTTTATTGAATTACGATAATCTGGGTCTTCTCTATCGTAAAGAAATCTAACGGATGTTGTTATATGTGTGGCAGCACCAGCAAACCGATTTTGGTTTGCCGCATTTTCAATAGAATCTATTGTATGTTCATCAATTAAGTCTGCTACCTTTCCATCAACAATTCTATAGCCACAGTTGTCTCGTTCCATAACACTGTTCATAAATTCGGTCATACCCCTAACTATGTTTTCGTCCTTTTCATCAAAAGAATATATCAGGCATTCGATGAAATCGTAAACCTCGTACCACTTAAACTGGAAAAAACGCTCACGGATAAATTCAACAAGTTTAGGCCAAGAAGTTGGGCATTCATCAAGTGGCATCTTAAAATAATTATGCCATAACCGCCTTAAGACAATCACATGGCTACAATTGCCTTTCTGGACGTAGTACAAAGAACCCGGTTCTACAAATTTTAATGATATAGCAGACCATAACCCATTACGCAATCCCCTATCCATAGAATCTATCTGGACAGGAACCTCCGTCGGTTGAATATTTTTTCGTTGTGAAAATGTCATTGTGTTCTTTTTGGATAATTTTGTCCCCTAACTATTAATTCAATTATAGCAATTCTCATCCTGTTGAAGTACCAAGTCTCTTGTTTGAGAAAACAGGGAACAGAGAAAAAGGAGTGAGAAATCAATAGTTTAAGTGAGGTTATATCATGATACTGGTAAACTCTCTGGGTAGATTAAAAAGACAGGGTGAGCGTATCTCAAACGCTATTGACAATTGGCCAATTTTGTGAGTCGCTTGCTGTGTAGGCATTTCAAGTAATACCAGTCAATCATAAAAGTTACGAACTCGACCCATTTGGTCGATTATTGCTTAACAATTGAGATGGCAAATTATAATCAAATATGCCTGAATTGTCCTCTGGGTAAGCAACCTCAATAAACTTCATTTTGTCAAGGATTGTCAAGATGCACTTACCCTAGATTAGAGAAACCAATTTTCAATCACTAAACCCTGAAAATCTTTAAAATCGTCAACATTATTGGTAACTAAAGTCAAATTGTTGGTAAAAGCAATAGACGCTATTTGAGCATCGACAAAGGCAGGACTCTTACCAACTTTAGATAACCTTGCCCTTTCCCGTGCGTGATATTGGGCTGATTTTAAGTCATAATCGAATAAAGGTAGATTGGCTAAAATAACATTATTTACATAATCTTCTAGGTCTTGGCGTTTTTTGGACAAAGGAAGTCGAAAACAACCAAATAATAGCTCATGGATAACCAGAGTAGCTGTGGCTATTTCCCGTTTAGATAACCTGAGCTTTGTCATGACCTTCTGATTAGGTTGAGGTCGTTTAGCCTCTGACAAAACATTAGTATCTAGTAAATACTTGAGAGTCATAAATGAACATCTCTCCCCGTTGACTTGTCCCGTAAATTATCAAAAGTATCATCATCAAGACTTGCCAAATCTACCCTTTGCCTAAAATCTTGCAAGGCTGACCAAAAATCATTAACCTCTCTAATTTCTACTAATATCTCTTCATTATCGGGAAAATCAACTTCCTCTAATAACTCAATAATTTTGCCTTTTTTAATTCCTTTAACTAACATAATATCAACTCCTTCTAAATGATCTGTATCGTAGAATTCAACATAGAGAGAATCATCAAAAATAGTTTTTGCTTCCTCAATTGAGACTTCGTGCTTTGATAGATTGCGTTCTGCCTTATTTTTATCCCAGTCAAACTGCATAAAGCCATTATACTGCTACTCACTGAAACTGATGGCACATTTTTGATATGTTTTGTCTATTACTTGAACGGGATATATTCAACTGTATTGAACCATAGATCTGGTTGAAAAGCCCAAGTAAATTTCCACTGGGGCTAAAGCTGACGAATATTACTAAAATCTCGCTAACTTGAAGATATGCTACTTGTCTTAGGCTGCTTCATCTCCAACACTTAAGGGGCTAATAACTACATTTTATCTTCCCCCGTGGCGACATTTTTAAATCTTTCTTGGGCAGCAGAAAAAGCCTCTTTCATCACCCTTTGAATCCTCTTAGGATCGGGTTTTTTACCCCCCATTAAATCGCCAAAATAGACACAAGCGCCCTCTCCTAGGGCCCAGGTATAGGCAGCGGACCAAGAAGCGGCGATAACACTGCCAAAACCGGGGATAAATTTCACCAATTCCCGGCCGATGGCCTGGGCTAAAAAGCCGCCAGCGATCGCACTGACGACTCCACCGGCTTGGGATGGAGTTAAGACTTGACCGTATAATTTGCCTAAAACCCCCACCATTGACACTTGTAGGGCGGTTAACACTGGCATAGTCGCTAAGGGTAAGGGAATCGCCGCCAAGGTTCCCGCTATGACAGAAAAGGCCAACATATAGCGTCGGGCCACGTCCCGATAGAGATGGCCTAATTTATTGCTGGTTTCCCGGTCCAAAAGTTGGTGGATGGTGTTAGCCTCGGCTTTTGGCAATAAATCGGCTAAATTGTCCCTAAATGCCTCTAAACCGTAAAAAACGGGGTTATAACCGTCTTCCTCTAGGGTGAAATCTATCAGCACAGAATTGTCGTATAAATCCTTAAAAGTTTCTTTAATTTCTTGATAGGCGCGATTGATATCCTCGAAATCGGGAGGATAAGGGGGATGATCAACGGTATTAGGAGGATAAAGCTGATGAAGACAGGTGACAGCCAGTAAACAGGGGATTTTAGGATATTTTTGCCGCAGTTGTCTGGTAATTTCCAGAAGGCTATCGGTGGCAAAATCATTAATTTTTACCGTCACGATAAAAACTTGGGCGCGTCCCGTGTTTTCGCTTAAATCTGCCAATAATTCCGCGATTACTGTGTCTGTGTGTTGATAGGCATCCCCTAACCCCACCGTATCGGTAAAAATCAACAGGGGTAAGTCTTCCGCTGGGTAGGAGTAGCGCTGGGTGTTTTGGGTGTGGGGACGGAAACCTTGCCCGACTATTTCCGCCGAAACTCCCGTTATTCCCCTAATAATCGCACTTTTTCCCGCTTGCGGTTTGCCGATTAACAGCGCTTCGGTGGTGGGTAATTCTTGACGGACTTTTTCTAAAATTTCCGCCACTTGAGTGTCACTAACACTAAACCATTGCAGGACAGTATTAGTCAACTGGTCGATGGGGAGTCTTTTCATCACTTCCCCCGTGAGACTATTCCAAGTATTGACCAAAGAATCAATGGGCAGTTTATCAGTCATGGGGATTAGAAGGGTTTATGATAACTAAAATAGAAATTTTCAGCGATAGAATCAGACGATGACAAAAGCCGCAATTAGTCCGCAAGATTTATCATGGCCTTTTTGGCCAATTGTACCACTTTATCCCTATGGTCAAAGACGGACAATTCGCCAAGAAGTGGTGAAAGATACGCTCTGGACATTTGAGCAATTGCAGGGTATTTTCTATGTGGTTGTGCCGATTCGCATGACGGTAATTAAGTTAGCATCCGGGGGTTTATTTGTTTATGCACCAGTGGCCCCGACTCCGGAATGTATTCGCTTAATGCGTGAGTTGGAAAATGAACACGGGGAAGTTAAATATATTATTTTGCCGACGATTTCTGGGATTGAACATAAGGTTTTTGTCGGTCCTTTTGCCCGTTATTTTCCTAAGGCTATAGTTTATGTTGCTCCTAATCAATGGAGTTTTCCTCTTAATTTACCTTTGAGTTGGTTGGGTTTACCAGCAAAACGAACGGAAATTTTACCCTCTGACTCGGCAACCACTCCTTTAGCAAAAGATTTTAGTTATGAAATCTTACCCGCAATCGATCTGAATGTGGGATACTTCTCGGAGGTGGCTTTTTTTCATCACTACTCTCAAACTTTGCTGCTGACCGATGGCATTATTTCTATCCCAGAAAATCCTCCCGCTATTTTAGAATTAGACCCCTATCCGCTGCTGTTTCACGCTAAAAATAGTGCTAAGGATCTGGTGGAGGATACTCCAGAAAATCGCCGTCGGGGTTGGCAGAGAATTTGTCTTTTTGCTCTTTATTTTCAACCTCCTGTTTTAGCTGTTCCCAATTGGATTAAGGTGTTTCGAGATGCTTTTAATGCTAAGGAAAGGAGTAAAAAAGCCTATTTTGGTTTATTCCCTTTTCAATGGGGTGATGATTGGCAAAGGACTTTTTTAAATTTGCGTCAAGAGGGGAGGTTAATAGTCGCGCCAATTTTGCAAACTTTGATTCTTAATCGCAATACTGACGAGGTGAGTCAATGGGTTGAGAGAATTTGCCAATGGCCGATTAAACAGGTTATTCCTTGTCATTTTGCTAGTCCAATTCAAGCTGATAGTCAAGAGTTTCAGCAGGCTTTTTCTTTCTTGTCAAAAGATTCTTATTTACCTAAAGATGACTTAGAATGTTTAGAAAATATTGATAGTTTTTTAGTGCGCTGGCGATTGACTCCTCCCCCCGATAAAAAATTGTAATTTATGGCTAAGAACTGCTATAATATATGCAGTTGTTCGTTGATTGCTAATTAAGGTTATGCAAATTCCCGAAAATCACAGTAATGATGACATCAGAGAAGCGTTGATTCAATTAAGTGATGAAGTTAGTGATTTGCAAGAAAAATTCAGCCAATCACAAGACGCATTCAGTAAGTGGCGAGATGAAATAGGACAAAAAATTGATCGCATAGATTATAAATTTGATGCCTATCAAAAAGGTACAGATGGTATGGTGAGAATGGCTACTACTATCATCATTGCCACCGCTTCTGTGGTGGTTTTATCTAGTCTTAGTCCTGCGGTGACAGCAATTATCACCGCTTTATATTCTGCTAATGCTCATTAGACCTCTTGTAAAAATCAACATTCGTATTGTTGTTAGGGTTAGGAGTCAGTAGCCAGTAATCAGTAGTCAGGAGAATTAAGAATGAATAATAATCAATTAAATGGTCTATTTACAGATTTTAGGCAATAATCCTTATTTTTTTCGTTTTTGAACCATCAAAAATTAATTATGCAAGAGGTTTATTAATTAATTTATCACTAAATTCCGGTGCGTTACTACCTTTCCTGAATTTTTACCCGTTGGTTTAATTGATTCATAGCCAGAGAAATCACCAGATTAAAGAATAAATAGGTGGCCATAACTACTATTAACATCTCTACAGCTTTTCCTGTCTGATTAGCGATGGTACTAGAGATAGCATAAATATCATTATAACCAATAGCGATCGCTAAACTAGAGTTTTTAACAAGGTTTAAACATTCATTAGTTAAAGGAGGAATAATCACTGGCAAAGCTTGGGGAAAAATCACTAATCTCATCACTAATAAAGGTTTTAATCCCAAGGCTTTAGCTGCTTCCCATTGTCCCAGATTAACCGATTGAATCCCCCCCCGTACCGTTTCCGCAATAAAGGCAGCTGTATAAACAGTTAAACCGATTAAGAGGGTGGCAAACTCGGAAGAAAGATGTAAACCAAAGTCAATATTTTGATTAAGAGGATTAACTTGGGGACTTTGCCATTGTAAACCCCAGATTAGAGGAATTATAGCTAGGATTAGTAGGCTAGTTATACATAAACCAAGTTTATTTTTTAGGTATGAAAATACTGAGATAATTATTCCTAAAATAATGACAGCAAAGGTTAACCATGTCCTGAAACTATTAGCGGGAAAAGGTAAATAGACTCCTGAGTTATTTAAAAACACCCTGCCAAAAAACTCTAGAGAGTCCTCAATCTTCGGCAGTTTCAGAAATACGGCAAAATACCAGAAAAATAATTGTAATAATAGAGGAGTATTGCGAATAGTTTCCACATAAATTGTTGCTAACTGACGAATTAACCAATTATCCGACAAGCGACCTAACCCGATGACTATTCCCAGACTAATCGCCAAAAATATGCCAGTAATCATAATGCGGAGGGAATTAAGCAATCCCACCAAAAGAGCGCGAAAATAGGTATCGGTGGGACTGTAGGCAATAGGAGAGTCACCAATAGCAAAAGAGGCTGGTCGGTCGGGATCAAAGAGAAAGCCAAAGCCAAAACTTAAGCGTAGGCGTTGGAAATTAAGCACTAAATTGCGACCAAAAAACCAGAAAATTAGACAGACAATTAGCAGGATAATTACCTGTAGAAAAATCTTCTGAAATCGCTCATCGTACCAAAAAGAATTTTTTTGAGGTAAAGTCATAATGGGTGCATCTCAATTTGGTCGAAATATCTATATTACATTTGGGCGCACGCAGTTCGATAAACTCACTGACCACGATGCGCCCCTACCATTGGCGCGATAATATTATTGTAGGGGCGAATGGCATTCGCCCTCTTTTAATAACTTCTGCTGCTCACCAATATGTGAGAGAAAGTCACAAAGATAAGATGCACCCAGTCATATTTATTGTATAGTCCAGAATTTTTCACAAAAGAAATCGGTGACTTTTGGCCACCGATTGAGAAAATCAAAACATATTTAGATAACTCCCAGACGGGAAAGACCGAGGATGACACCAGCGCCGAGGACATGACCAAAACTGGTAGTACCCAGTAAAGCGCCTAATCCCATACCACCGAATAAAGCGGGGGAAGGTAAAGCAGGACCGACATTTTGTTGTTGAATAGTCGCTTTACCGAAAGCAATAGCGAGAATATTGCAGATAATCATGACAATCGCCACTTTGGGACTCCATTCGCTGGAACCTTGCACGGCGGTGGCGGCCATTAATAGGGTTGAATACATTGAAATTCTCCTGAACAGGTCGTTTTAAGTTTTTAATCTTAAAGGTAGTTTTCACCCCACATCACGCCCTGTTGCAATACTTAATAATCAAAAGCACAGGAGTCAACGATACGGCCGATTTGTCTCCACTTATGAACTACTAAATTAGTACAAATTCAAGTTTAAGCCTACTTCTCTAGCGAAGACGGCTAATCCTTTCTTTTCAATGGTTTTGATAGCTTTGGTGGAGAGGCGTAGTTTTACCCAACGGTTGCCTTCCGACCACCAAACTCTTTTCCATTGCAGGTTAGCTTCTTGTAATTTTTTGGTGCGACGGTGGGAGTGGGACACTGCATAGGCGTTATTGGCCTTTTTCCCCGTCATAGTACAGACTCTAGACATAATTTGCTCCTGTGCGATCGATGTTTGTCAATAGTCAACCTTTCTAGTTTAACTCAAATCTCGCCAGATTATGCTTTGACGATCAATTGTACCATAAAAAAATTATGCAAAAGGGATTTTTTTGATAATTATGACTCTTTCAGACAGCCTTGCTACCTCACTCCCAAAAATCAGTCGTTAAAATCCTCTGCCAATCCCTCCCATAGGGCCATTCCTCCAGAAAAGACAGCGCCTTATATTCACCGTTTTTGCGAAATGCCTAACGCCTCTACCTCCTCAATCAAATGCTCCCAATCCAAACTAGCAAAATCTCTTGCTTTCAGTTGTTTAACCGTTTGCTCCACCCAAAGCAAAATATCCTCTTAGTAAAGTGATGTAACCATTTGTCTTTGCCAAAATTAATCACGTCTTTTTAGTATAGTTTAGTCCACCCAACAGTAAATCCTCTGCCTAAAAATCAGGCAAAAATTTTATCAATGATCGCACCTTAACTAATGAGAAGATAAGGGATAAGTCGGTTGATTAGGGTTTTTATGGTAATTCTTGAAGCTATGAGGTACAATGGGGAGCAAATAGACAAATAATAGAACTCGAAGGAAACTGTCTGATCATGGATAACGCCAAGATTCATCTCGAAGAAATGGCCAGAGAAATAATCGAACAAGAACAAGCTAGACTCATCTATTTACCTCCTTATTCTCCCGAATTCTCTCCTATTGAAAACTTTTGTTCAAAAGTCACAGCGATGTTAAGAAAACTGAAGGCGAGAACTTACAAAAAAGAAATCAAAGCATTCGTCTCATATCAGCCAGAAAAGCCAATGAACGGGAGAGAAAACCCTATGAGCAACCCTGAATTTTCCCTTGATATGCCTCTTAAAGAGCGACAAGAGAAATTTATGCAAATGTCCGATGAGGATATTGATTATTCAGATATTCCTCCCCTAGATGATGAATTTTTCAAGAATGCTAAACTGGTTAAACCAAATCCACAAACAGAGCAAATTAGTATCAGGTTGGATTCAGAAATCCTTGAGTGGTTTAAGAATCATGCTCAAGAAAAGAGCTATCACGTCCTGATTAATGATCTATGAGGACCCTGCGTCAAACATCAATCGCAATAGCCGATTATCTACCGAGTAAAGAACCTCAAAGGAATGATTTCTTTCATCATCAACCGGTTTCTTCTTTCTTGATTGTTTGTGGTAGTCCTAAAGGCTGAACTTGATAATAATCATAATTATAGGCGCTCACACTTTTCAATTATCAACAATAAAACAGCGATCGCCTTTTTCCAAAAATATCAACCGCAATCGCTTTGGGAAAAGATATTTTATACTAAGCCAGTTATTGCTTAGAATGAAGCATATAACTAAATGGAGTAACAGTAATGTTAGTTTGCTACGCTTTAAGTGATTATATCCAAGAAGCTCTGACTATTTCCCAAATTGAACAGTTAGAAGATGCTAGTTATGTTGGTACAATTCCTAACTGTCAAGGGATCATTGCTTTTGGAAATACTTTTGCAGAGTGTCAGGTTGAGTTACGTTCTACCCTGGAGGATTGGGTTTTATAGGGATTAAAGTTAGGTCATACTTTGCCTGTCATTGCAGGAATTGATTATCAATAGGGAGCATCTCATTTATGCAAGTGAGTAATTATACTTGTCCCTAAAACTGGTTTCTAGCAAGGCTTTTAAAATAGCTTGACATAAAACCTGATTTAGAGGTTACAAAGGTGAGATGCTCCCCATCAATACATGAAAAAAGTGTTCTTTTTGAATCGATTGGCGGGGGGATTGGCTTTTGGCAAAGCCTCCAGAAATTGAGCAAGCGGGAGTTAACGATCTCGATGGTTTGGAGGTGTGGGGTGGCCTAGCAGATGCGACTCCTGATGATGCTGATGTGTACTCTTTGCTGGGAGGTCCCCTCATTAACGGTACGAGAACGTCATTATGGTACTACAACGGTAGTGTAACCCACATTCCGCACTTTATGATTAAGTCGCAATAATGCCACCAAGAAAAACTGATTGAACGACAAAATTTGTTGAGATTGTAGAATTTTTACATCTGACTTCACCAAAAATAATTTGACAGAAGCAAGAGTCGCTCAAGTTAGACATGGTTAAACTAAAGTGTCCTAACTTATTAGACACTTTTCGGGGAAAAAGTTTTTTCTGGAATTGGCTTAAACTGAATTTGTCCAATTTGATTCTCAACTTACTCGGTAGTAATTTTGGCAATAAATCGAAAAATATTGAAGAATATCAAGAATCTCGTCAGTTAAATTACTGATGTGGCTTTGAGCATTAATCTTCACTAAGTGAATTCCCTGTAAAACCTGAAATATCCATCTCAAAGTTGGTTTATCTGTGGCTTTACCAAGTTGATTTTTGACTTTTCCTCCTTTCCTTTCCTTTCTAGTTCCCCTCTTAACATTCTTTGTCCCAGACTATATACTAATAAGCATATTCCCATTAAAAAACCCATTATTTCTATCCTTTTTGGGTTTTTCACAAAGACACTATCTGCTAGAAATAAGGGGTCTTTAATGAATGTAAATCCTCGTTCACAAGATTGTTGTGCTTTATATTCATCAAGCATTTCTTCCGCCGATAGGTTTTCCTTGTCGAGAACATTAGTAACGATAATAAATCTTCCTGCTCTTTCTGTTTCGGCTTTAATAATTTCAGCTTTTTTTTCAATTACTCCTTGACAGCTATAGACTTTCTCCTTCTTGTTATTGAGGATTTCTTGATATTCTAATTCTCCTAACTCATGATATTTTAAAGTTTTATTAAATTTCTTCACTTCGAGTTTCAATTCAGTCAGTTTAGGCTTTTTCTCTGCTGCCAATTCTTTAATTGTTTTTCAATTTTTTCCTTCTCCTTCCTTAACTTGTCAGACAATTTTTCCAAGTTTGAATCTTTTCTAGCTGCACTCTCTACGATAAGCCATCTTTGCCTAATTCCGTGATAATTTACTGGCTTTTCTTAGTATTTATAGCCCTTTTTTTGACTTAAATGAAACTCAGCTTCCTTAGCTTTTTCTACAATTTTTTTTCGCATTTTTTAAGCTAAAAAGTACTCTGGTTAACCATTTTATTTCTCCTAAACTCTGAAGATTTTTGGCGGTGTATAAGGCACTATCTGCTACCTATATTGTCTCCAGATTCAGGTTTTTTTGATAAGCTTTTATGATTAACGGAAAAATATTTTTGTCCGACTCGTTCCCTGAACCTGTTCTCATTAGCAAAGGAACATCCCCATCACTACTTACCATCAGATCTAGCATAAACTGTTTTAAGTCAGGTCTTTCATCTTGCGAATATCCATAAGTAATTTCGATAACATTTTCTGAGTTTTCTTGCTGATTTTCTTCCTCTTCTTCTTTGAGCTTGTATTCTCCATGAACGGACACCGAAGCTCGAATCTAGATGACTGTATTTAGTATTTATTTCGTACTTATTGGTCGTATTTATCGCTAAACTTGTCCAAGTTTTTTCTAGACCCTATTTATGTAGATAATCCATAACTCTGCCGATTTTATCGTCATTTATCTCTTCGGATTTTATTCCTTTTCCTAATAAGTGTTCTATCGGTTTATCTTCAAAAAACTTGGGAAACAAATATAAAGGTTTACTAACAAATCCCAAACCATTTAGGATGATGGCTTTCACGATTGTGCCAGCACTAATTTTCTATCTCTTGTCTATTCCTAATGCTTCATTGACTAAATCTTCGATTTCTAATTCATCAATAATTCCCGCAACTATCCCTAAGTGATCTAAGTTTTTTACCTTGATTTCCTGGTTCATTTTTTTTCTCTAGGTATGAGCGGTTCACTTTAATTATTATCTCATCTTTTTCGTCTCAGGTGTTTGAATATTTATACTTAGCTATCTCAAGAGCTTTCCGAGTATTTATACTTAGTGGTTTGCTCAACTTTCTCTGTCCTTCCCTTTGTGTTTTTCAACCTGCGGAAT
>NZ_JBHFLL010000029.1:0-4709 GCF_041928595.1 Microcystis sp. BLCC-F209 | reverse complement strand
CTGGAATTATGTTAAATTCTTGACTGAGCCTGTGCCGATTATTTTTAGCAAACTCTCCTAGCTCTCTATAACCTGAGTATCCTAGCATTGTTCCCAGTATTATTACTACTAATACTATCCATAAAGGGTGTCTTTTTCCTTTATCTTTCCGAAAGTCCTTGACTTGTTTTAGTTTTTCTATTAAGCTCAACATATATTTTAAAGGTTGGCGGTCACTTATCATTTTACCTGACAGTGATCGCTTTTACTTTTGATATTCTGATGGGAGAATGAAACAGCCCTACCTTTTTAAGGGGGACTAGGGGGGATCAATCAATGCTATAATAACCACTATTTATCAGCAGGTAAGATAAGGGTGAATTTATTAGTCCATCGTTATCAAATTGTGCGATCGCTTGCTTCTGGTGGATTTGGTGAAACTTTTCTAGCTAAAGATACCCAATTACCAGATCATCCTTGGTGTGTTGTCAAGCAACTTAAACCCCAATCTGATCCCCAATCTTGGCAAATAGCAACGCGTTTATTTGATACAGAAGCAAGAAGTCTTTATCAATTGGGAAAACACGCTCAAATCCCCCAATTATTTGCCCATTTTTCTGAAAATAATCAATTTTATCTCGTTCAAGAATATATTGAGGGACATCCTTTAGGTGAGGAAATTATACTAGGGAAACAATGGGAAGAAATAGCAGGAATTGAATTTTTAGAAGATGTATTATCAACTTTAGCTTTTGTACATCAGCATAACGTTATTCATCGGGATATTAAACCTGATAACTTAATTAGACGCAAAGGAGATAATAAAATTATTTTAATTGATTTTGGTGCGGTAAAACAGATTATTAATTTAAGTAATCCTCAAAACCAACCTAAGACAATTGGAATAGGAACACCAGGATATATGTCAAATGAACAAAATCTAGGAAAACCTACCTTTAGCAGTGATATTTATTCTGTGGGAATGATTGCTATTCAGATGTTAACGGGATATTATCCTACCCAATTAGTTGATAGTCAAACAGGAGAAATACATTGGCAAAATAAAGTCAAAATAACACCTAAATTTACTGATATTTTAGTTAAAATGAGTCATCCAGATTTTCAACAACGCTATCCCTCAGCTACAGAAGCTTTGCAAGCAATTCAAGGTTTACGGGGAGTCTCCCCTACCATTGCGCCAACAGTTTCTATGTCTCATTCTTCATCTATACAAAATAAAGGGGGTAAAATTGCCGTTATTCCCCTAATTTTAATGTTACTTTTAGGAGGAGTAATTGGTATTGGGGTGATCAATTTATCTGAGAGACAACAAAACAATGAGACACAACATCAACCTGCTTTTTAAGCTATAAAGGTAATAGGAACAAGTTTAACAGGAGTAAGTAAGATTTATGAAGCGTCAGACTTCGGGAATAGCAGTCTCACTTTTATTTGGTTTGCTAATGCTGACCTCAGGATGTCAAGGAAATTCTAATGCTGCAACAAAATCTAAGTTTTTTTGTGGAAATGCTCAATATTTAGGTAAAAATGTGCCAGCTACTATTGTCCATAATCCAAATTCAGACAGAGATTTTACTATAATTATTTGGAAACCAGATAATTATTATTTTGGTAATCAATGGAATCCTCGAAAACGATGTGATCAAGTTTCTAGACGATTCCAAGATATTTATGATCGGGATGGACTACAGTATGTCACGGCTACGGTAGCAAGTTGGATTAATGATCGAGAAGTTCCCGTTGTCTGTGGAGTAAAATCCAAAAGTGCTACTTGTGATCAAGATGATTTACTCTTTACTTTGGAAACTAAGGATGAGCCTTATGCAGTATTAGATGATCTTATGGAAATTCGTCAAGCACCTGATAACAATACACCCTTAACTAGAGGAGTAAATGATTCTAAAAATTCTGGTAAAAAGCAGCAAGTTTTTTATGATTTATCTGAGGTTTTGAAAGTAGAAAAATCCCCAAAACAGCCATCTAATCCAAACAATGGTGCAGCGTTTTAGACTCAAAATATACCTTTGTTTACGGGATTAGGAGTGTTTTGGGTTTTGCTTCTCCATTTTTCTGCTAGAATTGTGGCATAATCGCTCATTTCTCTGAGTTTATTTTCTCCTTGCTGAGCGATTTTTAAGATTTCTGCTAATTCCTGTTCAGTAAACGGTTTTGAAGTCATCGTTAATTCTCCAATCGGATTCTAATTCCATTGACTACTATTTTAGCTTCTAAAACTCGACCTAACTGCTCTGAGAAATCCTCCCCTGCTTCTTGAATATCTTCATAAGATAACTCATCCTCCATAGTAATATACTGGACAGTTGCTTGCATCCGCCGTCTAGTGTTGTCAGCAAATAATAAATAATTGTTAATTATAGCAAATATTGGAATAGATATGATAATGTAGGGAAATAATTTTATCCTTTCCCTAATCAGTTCAATCCCATTATTATCCTCCAATGCTTATCTGAATTGCCATGAAACCGCAATTATTGAAACTTTGCCTAATTTTATCCCTATTTCCCCTAATTTTCTCCCTCGTATCCTGTCAAAACCAGCAAACTCAAGATCGTGGAATTACTATTACCACAAATCAGTCACAAAGTCAACAAAAACAACGACGCACAGCCTTAGTCATTGGAAATGCGAGTTATCAGGATAATCCTCTCAAAAACTCGATTAATGATGCAGAAGCGATGGCGAATGCGCTTAAAGATGTTGGTTTTGACGTAATTTTGCTGGAAAATGCTGATTTAAAGCAGATTGAAAATGCTATTGACACATTTCACCACCAACTTAAGGCAGGAGGAGTGGGATTATTTTATTATGCGGGACATGGTACACAAGTGGATGGCGAAAATTATCTTATTCCGGTAAATGCGAAGCTGGATGTGGCAGAAGATGTGCGCTATGAGGCGATTCCGGTAGGAAAAGTCTTAGCTAGGATGGAAGATGCGGCAAATCAGATGAATATTGTCATTCTTGATGCTTGTCGCAATAATCCCTTTGCTCGAAAATGGCGCTCTAGTCAACGGGGTTTGGCTCCGATACAATCAGCTAGGGGTGCCTTGATTGCTTTTGCGACGGAACCAGGAGGGGTTGCTGCTGATGGAGAGGGAGAAAATGGGTTATATACGTCTTTTTTATTAAAGCATCTGAAAACACCGAATTTAGATGTGGAGTTGATGTTTAAACGGGTACGGGAGGATGTTGTACAAGCTACTCAAAATAAGCAAGTTCCTTGGGAGTCTTCCTCTTTGGTGGGGGATTTTTCTTTTAATCCTGTTACGGTAGCGCAATCATCTCAACCTAATTCTACCACTGCTGAAACCTATTTTAAGCAAGGGGAAGACTACCGTAATAATAATCAATATGATAAAGCGATTGCGGCATATACTAAGGCCATTGAAATTAATCCTCAATATGCCGAAGCTTACAAGAATCGAGGGATTGTTTACCTTGATTTAAAAGACTATGAGAAAGCAATGGCAGATAACAATAAAGCCATTGAAATTAATCCTCAATATTCTAATGCTTACAATAATCGAGGGCTTGTTTACTATAATTTAAAAGACTATGAGAAAGCAATGGCAGATTATAATAAAGCCATTGAAATTAATCCTCAATTATTTCAAGCTTACGGTAATCGAGGGAGTGTTTACTATAATTTAAAAGAATATGATAAAGCTATTAAAGATTATAACAAAGCTCTGGAAATTAATCCTCAATATGCTGATGTTTACAATAATCGAGGGAATGTTTACCGTGAATTAAAAGAATATGATAAAGCTATTAAAGATTATAATAAAGCCATTGAAATTAATCCTCAAAATGATTATGCTTACAATGGTCGAGGGAATGTTTACGATGATTTAAAAGACTATGATAAAGCAATGGCAGATTATAATAAAGCCATTGAAATTAATCCTCAATATGCTTATGCTTACAATGGTCGAGGGAATGTTTACTCTGATTTAAAAGAATATGATAAAGCTATTAAAGATTATAATAAAGCCATTGAAATTAATCCTCAATATTCTAATGCTTACAATAATCGAGGGATTGTTTACTCTGATTTAAAAGAATATGAGAAAGCAATGGCAGATAACAATAAAGCCATTGAAATTAATCCTCAATATGCCGAAGCTTACAATAATCGAGGGATTGTTTACCTTGAATTAAAAGAATATGATAAAGCTATTAAAGATTATAATAAAGCCATTGAAATTAATCCTCAATATGCTTATGTTTACAATAATCGAGGGAATGTTTACCTTGAATTAAAAGAATATGATAAAGCAATGGCAGATTATAACAAAGCTCTGGAAATTAATCCTCAATATGATGATGCTTACAATAATCGAGGGAGGGTTTACTATAATTTAAAAGAATATGATAAAGCTATTAAAGATTTTAATAAAGCCATTGAAATTAATCCTCAAAATCCTTATGCTTCTAATAACAAAAAGTTAGCGGAGGAAGCAAAAAGAAATCAATAACCATATCCTTGTTCCAAGACAGAGCCTTGGAATATGATATGATTAGTGCGATCGCTCTTATTTTTGTCTGGGGTTAACCACAGAAACCAAAAACCTACCTAAAGCTTTTTAAAGCTACTCATTTCTGTAGCTAGATAGCTAAAATAAGTAACTTTGGCCACCGATAGATTTTAAGAACGTTATCAGGTATAATCAAGATATGAAGCTAGT
>NZ_JBHFLL010000289.1:0-13939 GCF_041928595.1 Microcystis sp. BLCC-F209 | reverse complement strand
TCGGTTAACAATCTGTAATATTCCTTGTTGACACCCTTACTGACAAGGAAAAAACTGAAATCAAGTCAGGATAAGGGTTGGAGTGCTTACTGAAAAAATTGTTAAGAAAGATCCCTATAAGGGATAGCTTATTAAGGGGGGCAGGGGGGATCGAAGCCAAAATCTATCTTGAATTTAATTATCTTTTCCCGTAGTAATGGCCATAGTAACGATAATTGTGGTCTTTCCGACTAACATTATTAGCCACTAAGCCTAACACGGAAATGTGGGATAATCTCAGATCTTCGAGCAGATTTTTAAGCACAAAGCGATCGGTTTTGCCCAGTTTGGTGACGAGAATTAGGCCAGTGGCCATGGCGGCGAGAATTTTGGCATCGGCAAAAGCGGCGATTGGTGGTAGATCGTAGATAATTAGATCAAAGGTGTGGTCTTGCTGTAATTGGGAGATCATCTCCTGCATTCTCTGGGAAGAAAGCAAGCGGGTCGGATCCGGGGGAATTTGACCGGCGGTGAGAATCGATACATTCTCGTAGCGGGGTAGAGGTTGAATTGCCTCGTTCCAATCGAGATTCTCGGCGAGGACATTACTGAGTCCGTGGTCGTTATCGAGATTAAGTCGCAGGTGAACCTGGGGTCGTCGCAGGTCGGCATCCACAAGTAAGACTCTTTGTCCCATACCGGCGGCCGCCTTAGCGATATTTATTGATATGGTGGTTTTACCATCTCCCGGTGATACAGAACTAATCACGAGGGACTTGAGGGGGGAATCGGAACCGAGGAGGCGAATATTGGTGTTAAGAGTCCGGAAAGCTTCCGAGAAGGGGGAGAAATTATAGTAGGACGGGTTTTCGTTGGCTGATTTTAGGGTAGTATTAGGGATAGTAATTTTGCGATCGCCGACTGTTAACTGGGGTAGGGCGGCGGTGATCACTTTTTCGATCGTACCGAGGTCTTTTTGCCAAGGAATTGCACCTAAAAGGGGTAGTTTGCTATCTTCTTTTAGTTCATCTGCACTGTGATGAACGGGGTCTAATCTTTCGGCAAAAAAGGCCGCCCCTAGGCCTAGTAACAGACCACCGATAACCCCTAAAGCCAGATTTCGCACGGGTTTAGGGGAAACGAAGTTCTCCCCTACTTCTGGGGAGGAAATTAGTTGCCAAGGCACCACTTGTTGTGCCACCTGTAGCTGTAATGTTTGTTGTTGCTCCAGAAAACGGCCGAGACTGGTGGTGGCAATTTCCAATTCTCGCTGCAAATCCGTATAGCGACGGGCCAAAACCGCAAGATTTTTGACCGAGTCTTTCTGTTGTTTCAGGGCTTGGGCAAGGGATTCTACCTTAATTTCTAGGGTTTGGCGACTGTTAGCGGCTTCTACCAATTGTTGGGTTAATTCTACCCGCAAAGCGCTCTGAGATACCAAAGCCGGGGAATCACCCACTGTCTGGGGCAGTTTTTCCCCTAAAGTTCTCTGTGCCTCGTTTTGCAGTAGGGGCAGTAAATTAGCCCGTTTTTCCTCTAGGGTGGCGATTATCGGACTATCTTTCGCAAAAACTGCCGATTGTTTCGCCAGTTCCACCTCTACTTCCTGCAGCTGCTTGAGCAAATCTTGATAACCGGGAGATTCACTGAGATAAGTAGCGATAATTGCTTGATTAGGGGCCAATCCCACCTGTTGCTGTAAAGCTTGATAGCGAGAGTTAATTTCGTTAAGGGCAACTTGGGCTGCCCGATAATCTTGTTCAGTAGTGGTTAACTGTTGTGATAAACGAGTCGCCTCTTTATCGGGATCCAGGAAATTGTATTGCTGCCGGAATTGCTGCATTTGTTTTTGTAGAGAATTAACTCGTTCCCGCAGCACCGGCAATTGAGCGTTAACAAAATCTAACCCTTGATTAATTTCGGTCTTCCGTTCCTGAGAACTATAGTTTAGGTAATGACGGGCTAAATTATCTAAAACCAGCTTAATTTTTTCCGGTTCCTCATCTTGATAGGAAATTTCTAAAACTTTCGTCTCTTTTAATTGAGTAATTTTGAGATCAGATTTGCCAGTTTTACTAATTAAATCACTGTAGGTAAAGTCGGGATACTTAGGGGTTATTTTACTAAGGATGGGGTTAAGGAGTTGAGGACTTGTTAAAACGGCGATTTGGGTATCATAATCGATGTCTTCACCCCCCAACTGAGGTAGGATATCTTGGGCTGCCAACCTGAGAGAACTTTGATTTTCCTCAATGGGTTGACCGATGAGCAGCTGGAATTTACCTTGATAGATAGGGGTTTTTAAGAAAGTATAAGCAGCGATCGCAGTAGTCACCCCTACGGTGATGCCAGCGATTAACCACCAGCGATGCTTGATCACGGAAAGGACTTGGCGCAGGTTGAGTTCCTCTTCTTCTTGCGTCGGGGAGGGGATAAAAGCTGGTTGGGCAAAAACTGGCAGATTTGCTTGACTTTGGGTTTTTAAAGCCCCGTTTTGTTGGTTGTTCATCATTAATCAAATAGTCAAGGGATAACTATATTAAACCGCATCTAGTATGCCAGTATAGCTTGAGAATAATTTGGGAATTTGTCCAAACATGGTATCTATTTAAAATAGCCTCAAACCCTTATAGAGTAAGGAATATGACATCTAAAGCTGAGATTGACTTCGGGACACTTTTAAGGATATAAACCGCAATCAGCTAGAGAACTGGAATTTCACTGGCAGGCCATTAACCCTTAAAAGTATTGCTATGCAAAGATCATAGCCGAAAAAACCAAACTACGGTTTTCCCTGTGGATGCGGTTTAAAAGATTTTGCGGTAGCAATCTGGCTCGATTAATTACCGCTTCATCATAACACCATGCTACAATGGCAACTATAGTTTTTACAGAACTGCTAACTTTTGTCCTGCCGCGTCTTATAGTCAAGCTTGCTGATAATCCCCCCGACCAATCAGAACATCCATAGGTAGCCATTCTACACTCAGGAATAGATAATTAAGCGGTTAGTTGACCAAGAGTTTTTTCGGGGCAAAGGGGGGACAATTGGGACAAGCAGATATAATTAACCGATAAAGCCGAGAAAAATAGTTTATTAATGGCTAAAAACAGCTTTAAAATCAGTAAAAGCCGTTTGTTTGCTTAGTGTCCTCAATGTAAGTGAGATAATTGAGCAACTATCTTGAGAATTACCAAAATTGCACCCCTAGGTTGACAAGGATGCTGAAATAGATTAAACTCACTGAGAACGCAGCATCTGTATCGCAGGTGTAGAGTAAAAAAATTAGAATACAAGCATCAAAGAATATGTCTAAATTACTTAATAACTTGACTTATCTGCTGAAGATTATTCTCCAATATCTAGAATGGCGATTCAAACTTTATGCCACTAATCAAACAGCTATTATAGTTGATCAAATGGGCAAAGTGGGTTCTAGCTCGGTGATGAAATCCTTAGAAAAACAAGGTTTTTTAATTAATGCTCGTTTTTGATTTAAAATGCCGATGAGAGAATTTTTGGGGAATTGACAAAAATTCCGATCGGAATCAAAATACACATATAGCAAAGAGCGGGATAGTTAGGACATAATAGAGAAAAAGAAATGAGGAGAAGCTTTCATGGCAGCACCCTATAGTGATGATTTAAGACAGAAAGCAGTGAGTGCCGTAGAGCGAGGGGAGAAAAAAAGCCATGTCTGTCGCACTCTCAATATTAGTCGTAATACATTAGACATCTGGCTGAAACGGAAGAAACAAACTGGGACGGTGGCCGCTAAAACTAACTATCGTCGAAGGCCGAAGCCCCAAATTGACGATTTAGAAGCCTTTCAAAAGTTTGCCGAACAATATGGGCATTTGACCCAAGAAAAAATGGCGCAAAAATGGGCTAACCCAGTCAGTAGGATGAGAATTGGTCAAGCCCTCAAAAGAATTGGATTTACTAGAAAAAAAAACTTATGGCTACAGAGAAAGAGATGAAGAAGCCCGAAAAGAGTTTCTCCAAAAAATCAGAGGTTATGCCCCGGAAAGATTTGTCTATATTGATGAAGCTGGAATAGATAACACCATCGATTACCCTTATGGATATTGTCACAAATCAGAAAGATTTGAGGCTTTAAAGTTAGGTCACTGTAGCGAAAGAGTTAGTGTGATCAGCGGTTGGTGGCGTGGTTCCACTATCGCGCCAATGGTGTTTGAGGGGTACTGTAATACAGAGTTGGTGTGTGAGTGGATAGAACAATTGCTATTACCCGAACTACTACCAGGTCAAATTATCATCATTGATAACGCCAGTTTTCATCCCAAAGAGAGAATCAAAAAATTGTTAGCTAAAGCGGGATGTGAAGTGCTATTTTTACCCGCCTATTCTCCAGATCTCAACAAAATTGAAAAGTTCTGGGCTAGATTGAAAAACTATGTTAGTCAGATTATCAATGATAGTGAAAACCTTGTGGATGCTGTGAGTAAAGCCTTCAGGCATCTGTCCTAACTAACTCGTTCTATGCCATAGTACATAAGCTGGCACAAAGAACAAGGGCAACAAAGCCTGAAACGACCGGCTACTGACGACCGGCTACTGACTCCTAACCCCACCAATACACTTTTTCAGCAAACCCTAATTGAGAATGAACAAAGGTTTTATGAGGGTTTCAGGTGGTGCCATGCCGACGTCAATCTATTTTTTTTTTTTCGAGGTACCCTTTAGTATTGCAAAAACACATCCTTTCCAAACCCTTGTTATGTTTAAGAGAATCCAGGGTTTAGGGCATACCAAAATGACAAACACTGTCCAATGTATTGGGTTAACAGGATTTTTATTAGAAAAATAGCTTTGAACAAATTTGCCAAAATTATTATTTTCTAAAGATGGTAATTTATTGATAAAATTACTCTCATGTAAGTAGATTTTTAATTCAGGATTTACCAGAAGTTTTATTTTTTTTTTATATGCCCTAATGGTGAATTCATAATCCGATAAATAGTGAGGTAAAATTGTCGGATAAAAGTCACCAATAGTGAGCAAATCAGAAAATCTTAAAAATAAACTTCTGGTTGGTAGGCAGTTGATTTCTTCTGCTGAGGTAGTAGTTTTAAAAGTCATTGATTTCAAGTCAGCTTTTACCCCTTGATTTACTACACTTACAGTATCTGGTTGAAAACCTTGTGCGGAAACAAGTGTCTTTTGTGAATATTGTAAGATATTTATTGCCTTTTCTATGAAAGACCGATCAAAAGTAACATCATCGTTAGCCATCAAGACTATATCGGTGGCTTTAACATTATTATTCTTTAACCAACTGACACCCTGCTGTAAACCACCAGCCCACCACCAATTTCCATTTCCCTTGATGACTGTCAGAGACTCAATCTGACTTCTAACCATCTCTTCAGTCCCATCAATAGAACCGTCATCAACCAAGATAAGGTGATAATTGGTGTAGGTTTGTGATTTCAAACATTCAACAAACTTCTGAGTGATATTTCGACGGTTGCAAACTGGGAGAATAATATAAACTTTATCCATAATTATTGCCTCTTTTTCAGGAAAAACACATAATTATCTCCTTGACCTATGCTATCACAAAACCGTGTAATTAGGTGATTGACTTTAGTTTTGTGAATAGCGGCTAGAAGCTTAAGTGCTAATCTCTGCTTAAAGCTTCGTTCCTCCTTAAAAGACCAAAATGCAGATGGTACGTCCATATGTGGAAATAACATTAGGTGTATCCACTGATACAGTAACCATTCAGAACTGGTTAAAGTTTTAACTTGTTCCACCGTTAATCCAGCTTGCTCAGATGCCAGTTGCATTGATTGTACCGAGAAGAACTGAAGGTGATAGGGGGCGTGCCAATTAATCCACCGATGCCCAAAAACACTAGCTCCCCATCCATTAGAGTTGGGCGTAGTCAATATTGCTATTCCCCCTGGCTTTAAAACCCTAGCAATGCCACGTAGAGTTACTATAGGATTGGTAACATGTTCAATAACTTGATCCATAGTTATGTAGTCAAAAAAATCTGGTTTATAAAGATTCGGATCAAATAACCCAACGTGCACTTTATAGTTAAATTTCTCAGCTACGCGGCGAATGTTTTCGTCGGCTTCGACCCCATAAACATCACAGCCACGGGACTCATGATATCCCAAAGATTCGCCAAAACCACAACCAATATCTAAAATACGAACATTTTGGGGTATCCAACGAAAAGCTGAGGAATAGGAACCGTTCATCCAAGCTTTAAAAGCGTTAATCTCTTTATGAGGCTGATACTGTTCAAGAACGTATTTCGAGCGTGGGTAGAACTTCGTATAAAGTTCAGCCAAAACTTCTGGTGTAAATTCTCCTTTTAAGTGTTTGTGACCGCAGACAGAACACTTGGCAAGAAAAAAGTTTCCTGGGTAGCCGTATCTATCATCGTATAGCGGTAGATTATTTAAAGCAGCTGAAGAAAGACAAATTGGGCATTTCATGATTTTGATTACTTAAGGAATTTCCATAGATTAAATTATTTAATTATTCAGTTAGTTCAATTGGCTCAACTAAGGTTTTACAGTTCCTATCATGGTATTCTCTATCTACATGAATAAAGTAGTAATTATAATACTCATCTGAATGCTTTTCAAATGGTTCTAATGAGGCTTTAATAGAATTAAAAACGAATGCTTTATAGCCATAAGACAGGATTGATTCAATTGTCTGTTCTGGATTTAGATTTGAGTTTTCTCCACCATAAATTTCTACAAACAAATCTGGTTTTAAATTGTTTAAGACATTCTCAGCACCCTTGATAACTTCTGTTTCTAAACCTTCTACATCAATCTTTATTAAAGAAATTTTTGAAATTTCATTCTCCTTGACAAATTCATCAATAGTTGTTACCGGTACTTGAACTCGATTAACCACTTTTTTTCGCTTAGTATCCTTGAGAGAGCTATAAGCATTATCTTCACATTCAAAGAAAGTAATACTACAAATCTTATCCGAGACAGCTTTAGGCACCACAATTACTTTATTTGCCAGAGAATTTTTAATTATATTCTTCCTTAAAATACTCGCAGTTCCTGGAGATGGTTCAAAAGCATAGATCTTAGTGTTTTTACCAGACCTTGCTAATTTCATAGAATGAAGACCAATATTAGCTCCTATGTCTAATACAATAGGAGCGCTATCTTCTAATAGTATCTTGCTCAAGAAGATAATTTCATTTTCTTCAAAGCTACCTTGAAAAAACAATTGTTTACCTATAACTGATGAATAACAATACTCTATTTCAAGACCATCAATTGTCTCTAAAATTCTTTGATTATCTATATCTATCTTGAAACCTAATAGATTTTGGATGATTGTTTGCTTGAACAGATCATCTCCGAAATAACGATGAATACGACCTCTTAGTTTTCTGTGAAGCTTCCAAAAGAGATTTTTCATGGCTCTAAATCTTTTAATGTTTAATAAATTACATCTTTCATTTCTTGTCAATTTTATGGTTTATAGTAGTATTCTATTTTTTATGTTGGAGAGATAGATTAAGTTGTGATTGAGGCGAAAATGAATTAAAAATGCTTTAGTTACCATCCATGCACTCCTGTATAAAAATGGGAAAAACAGATATAGACCATATAGCGCAAATCCATAAGAGATCACTGTTGCAATTGCTGCTCCAAGACGTCCATAATGAGGGATGAGAAGAAAATTTAATCCAACATTGGCAATAGCACCTAATGAGGTTCTTGCAAAGGTTAACAGAGTCATATTTTCCACCATCATCCACTGATTAAACGCTATCCCTACAAAGACAATAGGTCTCGACCAGATGTGCCATACCAGAATTCGACCAGCTTTAGTATATTCCTTGCCGAACAAATTTGTCAACATAAGGAACTGAAACAAAAGTCATGGGAACTGCGATCACCAATGCTATCCAAGCCATGAGATCGTACAGTTGTTGTAGTCTAGCATAATATTCCTCTCTACTCCGCTGCTTTGCTCGAATAATTGCTGGAAATGCCGAGGAACAAATTGCTATAGCAATAAAATACCAAATCTCTGAAAATCTGACCGCCGCCGCATAGTTTCCCACTGCTTGAGCATTTGCCATATTACCGAGCATAAGTCGATCGATCTTCATGTAAATCGGGAGCATCTCATTTATGCAAGTGAGTAATTATACTTGTCCCTAAAACTGATTTCTAGCAAGGCTTTTAAAATAGCTTGACATAAAACCTGATTTAGAGGTTACAAAGGTGAGATGCTCCCTGTAAATCGTTACCATGACACCCGATAGGATCAGCGGCCATGAATCTCCCAGCAATATCTTTGACTATCTGCCAATCTAAATCTGGGGGCGATTCATCGGTAAAATCGGGAAAAGCTATAACTGGTTTAGCGATTTTTGGCTTTGCTGATTTGAGATATGAATTTTCTTTTGTGGGATTTTTAAAACCTAGACCCAAACTAACTTTTGGATGGGTGCAAGGTTGTTATTCATACCTTGATTCAGCAACGCCGCTTTTGACATTTCATCCGTAATTTCTATTAACAGTCGAGAGATTTTTGGGGATTGAAACATTTCCAGCATTCTCTTGAGTATAAGGTATTCTCCACCTTCAGCATCAAGTTTCATTAAATCTATATGCTGTACATTATTCTTTTGTAACCAGGTAGAGCCTTGAAAAAGTTGAACTGGTATTGTCTTAAATTTATCGGGATCCGCTGAAGAATCAATAATGTCGCCCAATGAGTGATAAACTTCCATTCCTGGTGCGCCTGAATTGAATTCTACAATCTCATCTTTTTCTCCAAAACCGGCCTGATGTATTTCAATGTTATTAAATTTGTTCAACTCCTTATTTTTTCAGTTAATTTAAGTTGATTTTGCCGAAAAAGATTTTGATCTAATCTTAATCTGCAGGTGATCGCTCTTGTTACCCTTCTTGAAAAAAATTTTAGGTTGTTCATGCAATGTCAGTTATGTCTTGCTTGCTGTTGTATAAGTTCATCTGTCAACATTTCATTGTCAAGTTTAGTCCTCGAAGCAATAAATATAGAACGACTCAAACCTTGATGTTTTTCTGGATGACTCCAGTCTAGAGGAAATTGCTCATGATTAGGTTGTGTTCTAGGGATGTAAACATAATCAAAATGATTTTGTAAACGAGAAAATATCCATCGTCGTGTCGGACGACATCCCAGACCAGAAAAAGCCTGAGTAGGGTTAGTTTGTATTTCTTTGACAGGATTTATCTGTTCATTATCACCAAAAGAAACACAAGTTTCTAAAAAAAGAATTTTTTGACAAGATTGACTTAGAAAGTCCAAGGCCAAATCAGGATTTTTCAAATGGTAGAGTAATCCATAGCAATGAACTACATCAAATGGACTATTTTCAATTGGCTGAGGAGAATCCAAATCTAATCTCAAGATATTAACTCCGGGGTAACGCAAGACAAGATAATCAAGATTATCTTGTCTTGTTTCTGTTATCGTAATTTGGCACTCTCTGTCTAGATAGTAGTGAGAGTGATCACCTATCCCTGCTCCTACTTCAAGTACTGACATACCTCTTACGGGTATGTTAAGGCTGGCCAAATGTTCAAGTCGTCTTGCATTATGCCTTAAATAAGCATTTGAGTGAAAGTAAAGAACAGGAGCATTATTTTTAACTATTTTGTATCCCAGGTATTTAAAAGTCTCCTGAATAATATTTTTGAACATGACTTAAATCCTCTAAGGTTCCTATGTTTATGTTTATCGGAATATACGGGCTTTTTAGTAACTCAAAAGCTTTCTAGGAAAAAAATTCTTGAATTTTTTTCCTAGAAATCGTGGTTACTGTCTAGATGGTTAGGGAGTAAATAAGGTTTTAGCCTTCCCCCTATAAAACTGGGCGGCTAAAGTCACAGCAGTGCGATAACGTGTCTGAAACCCGCCTTGTTCCCAATACCTTCCCAAACTTCCATCCTATTGTATCATACCTACTGGTCAATGACAACCTCGGCTCGTAAATGATTATGTAGCAGATGAAAGGTTCCACAGAAGATATTCTACCGACAGGGCATATTCTATAGCAATCTTAAATGAGATATACGAGTATATTTGCTTGGAAAATATAGAAACAGCTTTTTAGATAAACACATCAATCAGTTTAACATTGGTTGACTAACGCTCTTTTGACATATTCAGCTTACCACAAAAAAGCAAAATAGCTCTACTTAAAGTTTTTGTTCTACCCGTACTACCAAAACATTTGTTTTCTAGATAATAAACAAATAAGATTCCAGAAAAATAAAAAATTATTAAAGAGGTAAATTGTGTGATCAATGTAGCTTTGATTGAATTGTTTACAAGGTGAATAAAAGTAGCTACAATCATTAAAATAATAGATGATATTAAGGGTTGGATTGTCCATTTGCTGAAAGTCAACCAATTCATATTATTATGAGCATGGCGCAACAAGTAAATGACTCCTACAATCATCATCAATTGTCCGATAACTGCATATTTAAACCCAAAATTTAGTGATAAAAAAACGAAAAAGGGAAAATAGAATAGGCCAGTAATTATAACATAAATCCAGTTTTGTTTTGCATTTCCTTTACTTAAATTAAAAAAGAATGTAACTATAGCTTGTGCATGAATATAGCCTACCCAGCAAAAAATAAACAACTGAAAACTAGCTTTGCTAGAAAATTCGGCATTGACCATAATAGTCAATAAGGCCGGACCTGCAATAATCAGTCCTGAATAGACAAAACCAGCAATTAACCCAATAAACCAGCGCAAGCGGTCTTCTATTTGTTCTGCTACCACTTCTAATTTATCTCCTTGAGCCGAGAGCATGGGAAATAGATAAGAAGACTGTCCAACTAACATTTGGTGAACTGTTTTATAAATTCTTTGAGCAAAGGTGTAAAAAGGTAAGGAAGAGCTGCCAAATACAGAAGTTAAAAATATTTTATCAACACCATCAAAAAATATAACTTGTATCTGAGTCATGTAAACCCATTTTCCAAAAGACCAAAGCTCAATAAACATAGCTTGATGCCAGGAAGGACGTGTCAAAAATCCCAGGATTTTAGTGACTATAAACCCCGTACATAAACAATTTAGGAAAGATAGAGTTAAACTAATTATTCCCAAGGTTAAAATATTAGGAAAGGCTTTCAAAAAAGTGATTCCCAAAATACCATTGGCTAACATAAAAGTAGTGTTGAGCTTTGTTTGCCAGTCAAATCTCTGAAGAGAAGTGAGAAATATATTAAAATAACTGGTGATTTGTTGTAACAAAAATGCCAATCCTAATAATATACAGTACCAGCGCCCTATATCAGCATTTCCTTCATATTTACTCCACTGAACAATCCAAGCAGAACCGAAAGCGAAAATACAAAACCCAAACAATCCAAAAGCGAGAGAAGTTGTAAAACAGACACCAGCTATTTTCTGAATTTCTTGATAATTCTTTTCTTCATGAGCGCGACTAATCAACCGGGTTGCAGCCGCACCCAGTCCCAAACCGCTAAAGGTGTTGTTAATGCCAACAATAGTCGCAATGGCAATGGCAAATCCAGCCTCCGCTTCTCCCAACCAGCGAATCGTTAACCCGGCAAACAGAAATCCTAAGATGGCTGTCATTAGAGAACCGATGGCAGTCCACTTAGAATTATTAACAGCTTTGGCAAGTAGATTGCTCAACTAAATAGGCTCCTTTTTGATCCTGCTCTAATTACATATAGCGTTTCTGATTGACAAGAGGTACATTCCCGATCCTGAACAGCTTAATCAGCAAAGGTTTGAGTGTGCCGCACAGATGCGAGAACCGCTATAACATCAGTGTTCTTAAATATAGCATCCATTTGCAGTATTTCTGAAGGATTTTCGTTGTATCGCCATTCAAATCCTTTGCCAACCATAATATATTTATTCTCTTCTAGTAGTTTGATGATTTCCCATAGATAGGGTTGCTCTCGATAAAACTGACGAAATGATAATTCAATCACTAAGTATTTAGATTTTTTTAGCAAATTTATACTACCCTTTAAAACCTCAAGCTCAAAACCTTGAACATCTAGTTTAATTACATCAGGGATTGGTAGATCATCACTGGCATATATTGCATCTAAAATTCTAATTTCTACTTCCTCCTGCTCTTGCTGGTTTTGTGAAATACTATTAGGAAAATACTTATTTTGTTGTTCATAATCAATAAAAGATGCTGAAGCAGTTCCTCCTTTAATTAATAACTTATCTTCCCTTTCACCTAAACCACACTGGTACATAACTTTAGTAACCCCAGGTAAGGGTCAAGATTGCAATTTATCCTGATACTGAGATTGGGGTTCAAAAAAAACCACGTGTTCTAAAGTGGGACTCATTTGACTTAAAACATAGGTCCAGTGACCGGCATTTGCCACTATATCGCAGAGATACTTTGGTTGCACGAATTTAAGCAATACATCTATGGTATCAAAACAATCAACATACCGAAATATCATAGGGTCACATCCAAAATATTCGATTCTTTTCGATAGCCGAAACATCCTACTCGAGAGACCTTTTAACAGTTTAGCCAACAATAGTTTTTGTTCCATGATAGTCTATCAATTATTTTGTCAATTAGTTTCACAAAAGGTTAGGTTAAATT
Source organism: Microcystis sp. BLCC-F209 (assembly GCF_041928595.1). Lineage (NCBI taxonomy): Bacteria > Bacillati > Cyanobacteriota > Cyanophyceae > Chroococcales > Microcystaceae > Microcystis > Microcystis sp. BLCC-F209. The sequence goes on along the minus strand of NZ_JBHFLL010000289.1, from coordinate 1,310 downwards.
GTCGAGACGCAATCGCCGTCATTTTCCTCAAGCTTATGACTGATTTTCTGGTTTAATTTGCCGAATCAAATAGCGAACTTCTGACAGCAAAACCTCAAAACGCTTGTCTGACTCTTCCTGTCTTTGTCTCATTTCATCCATATCACGCTGTTGCTGTGCTGCGATTTGTAGCAAAGCTTGTGCCGTCAATCTTACTCCTTCTACTGATTCTCTCAATTCCGAAACTGATTCTTTAATTTCGGAAAGCGAGTCTGCTAATTCATCTAGCATTTCATCTGTCCATCTCCTCCGTTCCCCATCCCTTCTTGTCATGGCTTGTTTTTCTCCCTTCTCAGTCTCAGGAGCTGCTTAAACTGTAGATAATTATAGACGCAATCGCCGCCAGTCGCGCCAAGCTTACGATTGATTTTCTGGCTTAAGTTGCCGAATCAGATGGCGGACTTCTGACAGCAAAACCTCAAAACGCTTGTCTGACTCTTCCTGTCTTTGTCTCATTTCAGCAATTTCTGCTCTCCTTGCTTCATTTTCTCGTTGTTGCTGTGCGGCAATTTGTAGCAAAGCTTGTGCCGTCAATCTTACTCCTTCTACTGAATCTTTGATGTCCGAAACTGATTCTCTCAATTCTGAAACCGATTCCCGCAATTCCGAAACTAATTCTCTCAATTCTGAAACCGATTCCCGCAATTCCGAAACTGAGTCTTTGACTCCCGAAACTGAGTTTGCCAATTCATCTAGCATCTCATCTGTCCATCTAGACTGTCCAGCTGAGCTTCTGGTCATGGCTGGCTTTTCTCCTTTTTTAATAACTGTTTATAATTCATCTATTATCGACGCAATCGCCAGCAATTTCCCAACATATTTCCTCTCTAAGCATAACGGTTGCTACCGTAGTACACAATCAGCTAAATTGTAAAGCTGTATGGCTCTTCGTTACTCTTTATGCTAAATCAACAGACAAGATGCCAAGACAACATACTTCTAACCCAAAAATTCCGAAAGTTTCTCAAGCCATAGCCTCTCCGTTTTATTAGTTTAAGTTTATTGTTGATTCCCTCGACCACCCCATTCGTTGTCCTTCGCTCGAAATAACTAATTATTTCTCCAAACCAGTTTCGGATTGTTTGACAACTCTTGGTAAAAACACTGGAAGATTTTGCCAACTATTCCGTGATGGATAGCAGTCCTTCTGTCGGATTCTTTGAGGTTTCATAAATCTTTCTAAATTCTTCCTTTAACTCGTGCATCTTTTTCAAATTCCGTTACGTCATTTCTTCGACTAACATTTAAAATATCTTCTTCTTTTAATTGTT